>NZ_HG779702.1:0-6173 GCF_000582705.2 Microbacterium sp. C448 | reverse complement strand
GGGCGTCTTTCGTTTGGTGGCGAGTGAGGGATTCGAACCCCCGAAGGCTACGCCGGCTGATTTACAGTCAGATCCCTTTGGCCGCTTGGGTAACTCGCCAGGGCGCGCCCGTCCGACTTTTGCAGACGACCGGAAGCGCGATCTCCCATATTACCCAATCGCGGGAGCCCCGAAGAACGCCCGTCAGGTGCCGAGGCGATCGAGATCCACGTCGTGCAGTTCGCTCGGGGTCCGCAGCAGCGCACCCTCGAACCGGCAGGTCGCGGCGGCGATCTCCATCGCCTCGGCGAGGACCGCACCCCACGCCTCGGCATTCGCGGGCTCTCCATCCACTGCCAACCGGGCGACCGTGGCCGAAAGCGTCGCGTCGCCGGCACCCATGGTGTCGACGATGCGGCCGGGAAGATCGGCGATGGGCGCCGCCAGCTCGTCTCCCCCGAGCACATCGGCGCGAACAAAAGCGCCGTCCGCACCACGCGTGCCCAGCACAACGGGCACCCCGAGCTCGCGCATCCGTTCCACCGAGTCATCCAGCGACTCCCCGAACATCAGATGCGCGTCGTCGTCACCGATCTTCACGAGCGAAGCGCGGGGCGCAAGATCCTCGAACCCGGCGACGAACTCCGCGAGATCACGCATCATCCCGGTGCGGGGGTTGGGGTCGATCACGAGACGCGTCTCGGTCGCGCGAACCGCCGTGGCGAACTCTGCCGCCTGTGCCGGATCATCGAAGGGAAAGCAGCTCACGACGGTCATCGAGGCATCCGCGATCGCCGCCCGCTCGGCATCGCCGAAGTGGATGCGTCGGGCCTGAGCCGCCTCGTTGAATACGTACACCGGCTCGGCGCCGCCCGCCCGCTCGCTGACCGCGCGCGACGTACCGAGCGGCGACGGCGTCGCGAGCAGCGTGACATCAAAATCGCCCAGATAGGCGCGGATGCGCGCTCCCGCATCGTCGTCCCCGACCATCGCGATCAGGGTCGTCGGAACACCCAGTCGAGCCAGCCCGACCGCGACGTTCAGGGCCGCCCCTCCGACGAACTCGCGAACTCCGAGGTCGTCCCGCAACTCATCGATGAGTGCGTCGCCGACCACCACAACACGTGCTTGCGTCATGACGCGAGACTACGCCAGCACCCGTTCGACGAACCGTTCGGTGCGTCGTCGTGCCCCATCGATCCGGCGATCAACGCTCGCCCGCATCTCGGACGGAGCGAGCGGCGCCGCGAGGCGAACGTTCTCGTGACAGGAGAGATCGGCACAGATGTAGGTGCCGACGGTGTCGCCGTGTGCGCCGGAGGGGCCAGCCTTGCGCGCCGTGAAAAGCGAGACCTGGTCGGCGGGCTGCAGGGTGTGGCAGAGGTCGCACATCCCCGAGCGGGCACGAGAGGTCGTCGAAGCCGCCCGCAGGGCAACGCCGAGGGGTTTGCCATCCTGCTCCGTGACGACGTATCCGCGCCCGCGCACTTCCGGATCACGCCACGCCAGAAAGTCCAGGTGATCCCAGTCGGTCAACAGAAAGTCGTGCGGCAACTGCAGCTGCCGGATCTCTTCGTCGACGACGTTCACGAATGACGCCCGAACCTCGTCCTCGGTCAACGGTCGCATCCCACCTCCATACATCGTGCCCCTCCAGTCTACGAACGACGCCGGATAGACTGGATGGATGGCCGATTCATCCTTCGACATCGTCAGCAAAGTCGACCACCAGGAGGCCGAGAACGCCCTCAACCAGGCGCGCAAAGAGATCGAGCAGCGCTACGACTTCAAGGGCACCGGCGCCTCCGTCGAGTGGAGCGGCGAATCCGTTCTGATCAAGGCGAACAGCGAAGAGCGTGCGAAGGCGGTACTGGATGTCTTCCAGTCCAAGCTCATCAAGCGCGGCATCTCGCTGAAGAGCCTCGAGTCGGGTGAGCCTTTCGCGAGCGGCAAGGAATACCGCATCGTCTCGACGATCAAGGACGGCATCTCGCAAGAGAACGCCAAGAAGATCGGCAAGATCATCCGCGACGAAGCCCCCAAGGGTGTCAAGTCGCAGATCCAGGGCGACGAGTTGCGCGTGCAGTCGAAGAGCCGCGACGACCTGCAAGAGGTCATCCGTGTGCTGAAGGCCGCCGACCTCGACGTAGATCTGCAGTTCGTCAACTACCGGTAGATCCCGCGGCCGGTGGGCTTCTCTCGCACTGAGCTCGAGTCGTTCCGCGATCGCGAGATCCCGGAATTCGTTCCCCCGCACCCGCGACTGCTCTTCGTCGGCATCAATCCCGGGCTGTGGACGGCCGCGACCGGCGCGCCGTTTGCCCGGCCCGGCAACCGTTTCTATCCGGCACTCGTCGCCGCGGGGATCATTCCGAGACTGCCGCGGATTCCGGACGACGGGATGCCGGACGAAGACCGCGCGATGTTCTTCGACGCGGGTATCGGCATCACGAGCATCGTCCCTCGCGCGACCGCTCGCGCGGACGAACTCACACGGCAAGAGTTGCTCGACGGAGCGACTCGCTTGACAGCGGATGTCGAGCGGTGGCGGCCGCTCGTCGTCGCGGTCCTCGGGCTGACCGCATACCGCCAGGGTTTCGACCGACCGCGCGCGAAGGCTGGCCGACAGGACCAGTCACTCGCCGCGGCGGAGTTGTGGGTACTTCCGAACCCCAGCGGCCTCAACGCGCACGAGACGCTCGCCTCTCTCGCCGCCGCCTACGCCGCGCCCGCGCGCGCAGCCGGCGTGCTCGCCGGCTGAGTTTTGCGCTGCCACGGCAGCACTAGCGGTGTCACGAGCCGGAACGCCAGGTTGATCAGCAAACCGAGCAGACCGACGATCAGGATGCCCGCGTAGACCTCGTCGATGGCGAACTGCTGACCGGCCCTGCGGATTGCCGCTCCCAGGCCGAACTCCGCACCGACGAACTCGGCGGCGATCAGCGTGATCAGACAGGTGGCCATTCCGAGCCGCAGCCCGTTCAGCAAGCCGGGCGCGATCGCCGGGAACAACAGCCGGGTGAAGAACCTCATGCCGGTGGCACCGAAGTTGCGCCCTGCCTCGATCAGATCTGTCGGCACGTCCCGGACGGTGCCACGCGTGCTGATGATGATCTGGAAGAAGGCGGTGGCGAAAGCGGTGATGATGTACGCCACCTCTCCCCGCCCGACGATGATGATGAAGAGCGGAAGCAGGGCGATCTTCGGCAGCGGATAGAGCGTGTCCGTGATCGGCCGGATGAGCAGCTCAACGGTGCGCCACCGTCCCGAGGCGACGCCGATCGCAACGCCGAAAACCGCGGCGAGCGCGAAGGCGATCAGCAATCGCTGGACAGTCAGCACCAGATCGAGGCCCAGCCGCCCGTTCACGAGGCCGTCGAACGCCGTCACGACGATGTCGCTCAACGGCGGGAAGAATCGCGGGTCGAGTAGTCCCGCGCGCGTGACGACCTCCCACAGCACGATGACCGCGAGGGGAATGGCCCACGACTGCGCCCAGCGCCGTACCGTCGGGTTCATATCTGTGCTCCTTGCACGTCACGTCGCCACGGCAAGAGGCGGTCGGCCACGGCATCGAATCCGACGGAACTGATCAGCCCGATCACGGCGATGATCAGCAGGGCGACATACATGTCGGTAACCCGCAGGATCTGCCAGTTGGACCAGAGGAACTGACCCAGGCCATTCGGGGCGCCCACCATCTCGATCGCGATGACCGCGATCAGGGTGAATCCGAGAGACACCCGGATGCCGGTGACGATCGACGGCAGCGAACCCGGTACGAGGATGCCGAAGAATCGCTTCACGCCCCGTGAGCCGTAGTTGTCCGCAACCTCGACGAGAGTCCGATCGATGCTCCGCACTCCCGCGACGGTGTACAGGATCATGACGATGAGCGGGGTCACCAGGGCGGTCAGGATGATCGCCATCTCGGTCCGGCCGAGCAGGAACGTCAGGAACGGAAAGAAGAGCACGCCAGGGATGGGGTAGAGGAATGCCAGGATCGTGTGCGCTCCGCGATCCATCCATTGCGAGGCGGTGATCGCGATCCCCACCCCGACTCCCAGAACCACCGCCAGCACGATCGTGACGAGCACGCGCAGGACGGTCGCGATGATGTCGCCACCGAGCCCGGAGGCGGGTTCGAAAATGATCACGCTGCGGGCGATGATCTCGGTAGGGGGTGGGAAGAAGGTGGCGCGGATGACGCCGGTCCGGCTGAGGATCTCCCACCCGAGCAGGATGACCACGGGACCGACGAAGAGGGCCCACTTGTCGCGAAGGCCACGCCAGCTCACCGGTCGTCCACCGCCATGGCCGCCTGCACCTCGTCGCGCAGGTGATTCCAGATGTCCTGCGACAGCGCGGCGAACTCCGGCGTACCGCGAAGTTCAGGTGTGCGGTCGGGCCCGAAGTCGAGCTCGACGATGTCCCGGATCCTTCCCGGTCGGGCGGACATCAGCACCACGCGATCCGAGAGGAAGACCGCCTCATCGATCGCGTGCGTGATGTAGAGCACCGTCGGTTTCGTCTGCTGACGCAGCTCGAGGATCTGCTCCTGCAAGAGGGTGCGCGTCTGGGCATCGAGCGCGCCGAGTGGTTCGTCCATCAACAGCACTTCGGCATCCTGCGCGAGCGCGCGGGCGATGCCGACGCGCTGCTTCATTCCGCCCGAGAGCTGGTGAGGGAAGAAGTCGCCGAAGCGTGCCAGGCCGAGCCGCGCCAGCTGCTCGTTCGCGATCTCGGCCGCCTCCTTCTTGGGGACATTGCGGTTGCGTGGGCCGAACATGACGTTCTCGCGCACCGACATCCAGGGAAAGAGCGCGTGCTCCTGAAACACCATGGCCGTCTTCGGTCGGTCGGGTTTGGAGCTCTGGATCTCGACCGTGCCCGAGGATGGCTCGTACAGGCCCGCGACGAGACGCAGCAGAGTGGACTTGCCGCAGCCCGACGGCCCCACGATGGAGACGAATTCGGCTTCCGCGATGTCGAGCGAGACATCCTCGAGTGCGGTGACCTGTTCCTTTCCCGGGAACCGCTTGCTCACGTCGGTGAGTCGGACCTTCGGTTGCATCTGTGCGCTCATCGGCTCACCGCGTCAGTTCTCGAGCGCGGCATCGCGCCAGCTGAAGTCCCAGATGTCCTCTTCGGGGATGATCTCGTCATAGTTCAACGAGCCCTGCTCCATGAAGAACTCCTGGTAACGCAGCAGGACGTCGAAGTCCACACTCAGGTCGGCCGGGATGTGGTGCTGGCGGGACGCGGCCACGATGGCGGGATCCGCACCCGTGTACTGCTCGACGAGCTCGAGCATCTCGGGGGTGTCCCAACCGTTCGCGTCGAGATCTTCGGCGGCCATCGCATAGGCGCGCATGAAGTCCTCGGCGACCTGCGGGTTCTCGTCCGCCCAGTCCGTGTTGTAGATGATCCCCGTGAACGGCAGCGGATCTTCATCCGTCGGGGTCTCCCACGGGCGGTAACCCGACCCGTTGCCCTCCGCCTGCGTGGGGAACGGCTCCGAGAGGATGCCGGCCGCGATGCCCCCGTTTGCGAGCGCCGGCACCTGATCGGGGAACGGGATGTACTCCAGCGCGATGTCGTCCATCGACAGCCCGCCGCGCTCCAGGGCGAAGCCGAGCAGCGCCTCGGTCACGACGCCCGGCGCGTTGACGGCGAACGTCTGACCCGCGAGCTGCGACATGTCCTCGGCGACCGCGGCGGCCTCATCCGACGAGCCCGCGAGCTGCGACGACACGATGAAGTAGTCCTCGATGTATCCGGCGTGCATCGGCGCCACGTAGCGCACGGGCAACCCCTCGTCCACGGCGTTGTACGCGGCAGAACCGATCCCGGCGAACCCGGCGTCGTACTGGGCGGTCGCGACTCCGGTGATCGACTCGTTGCCGCTCGCGACCTCGACGAGCTCGACGTTGATCCCGACCTCTTCGGCATACTTCTCGGCGGTTACGAAGAGGGGAAGCGACGAGCCGGTTGCCAGATAGGCGACCCGGATCGTGCCACCCTCGCCTGCTGCGTCGCCCCCACCGGAGTCCCCTCCGGATGAGGCGCCCTCCGGGTCGGCGGCGCAGCCCGCCAGAACGAGCGCGGCAACGGCGCCCGTGGCGACGAGGGCCCGGCGGGCACGGATTGCTGTGTTGTGCATCATTGTCGCGCGTCAGAATGTTTGGCAGGGG
>NZ_HG779701.1:0-9409 GCF_000582705.2 Microbacterium sp. C448 | reverse complement strand
GTCGATCCCGTGACCTCACGATTTTCAGTTGTATGCGTGGGGTCGGTGGGTGCTCACGAGTGCTCGTTTGCCGCGTGATTCCGTGGAAGTCGTCCTCGTTGGTGGCGGCTGGTCGCGGGTTGTTTCAGCTGGGTTCCCGGCCCGGGACCGGCCCAGAGTGGTTCACTCGTCGACGGCGCTGTAGTCGCGCAACGCGAGGAAATCCGCCTCGTTCAGGAAGTGACAGAAGGGCAAGTGGCGGGGCGGGGTCTGGCGGAGAAAGTCAGCGAACCAGAGAGGCTTTGCACCGCTCCAGGTTGCAATTTCGAGCTTGGCCAGATGCCGGCGGAACACGAGCTCGAGCGCCGGCAACAGGTCCGTGTCCCCGCTGAAGACGATTGCGACGTCGAACGCTCCGTCCAGAGCGCCCTCGGTGAGTCCAACTGCCAGAGCGACATCGATGCCCTTCTCGCGCGCAGTGAAAGTGCCGTCGTCCCAGAAGTCGTACTTGAGGTCTCGCCGTATGACATGGACTCGTTCGTCTTCAGACCAGGCCTCCGCCTGCAGGTCGTTCGAACTGGCGGGCTTCGGCTGATGCTCGGGAACGGGCCTTCCACGGAAGACCCACACGTCAGTGAGCTCACCGGCGAAGCGTCGTTTGGAGACGAGCGCTTCCGCGACCTTCAGCGGATCGAGCACCGTCTCGTACTTCGGCTGGCCGACCCCACCGAAGAGACCGTGCCCGGTGCGATGCGCGTTCTCGTAGTCGATGAACACTGCAACCCGATCAGCCATGATCCACCCCTGGTAAAAAAAGCCCCACCAATCCGCGAGGACGGTGGGGAGCAATGCCTCATTTCTACCAGACAAACCTGGGAGCGCGTCAAGTTGGCTCTGTGATCGGTGGCAGGGCGTCACGGCGTGGAGGGGGCAGTCGAGTGAGTCTGTCGAGAGCGGCTCGGGGCCTCGACGATCGCCGACTTCTCGGGTATACAGGACTCCAGGCGGGAGCGTGCGACATCGAAGCGAGTGTCCGAGCCTGTCGATAGCTTCAAGACGAACACAGTTAGATGAGTTGAGGGCCAATCTGAATGACTAATACGGCAAGCGAGACGACCTCGGGTGTCGCCGCGGACTCGGAGCCTGTCGCAGGCGCCACAAATCTCGGCTCTGTATCAATCGGTCAGCTCGAGGACTGGCAGCCGTTGCTGGCCGACCCGACCTTGTCCTTCACCGCCGGCGACGCGCGCTCCACCGGCCTTCCGGACAACTCCGTTGACATGATCGTGACTTCGCCACCGTACTGGAACAAGCGCGACTACGGTCACGATGACCAGATCGGCCTCGAAGCTACCGCTGAGGCTTACGTCGGTTCCATCCTCGACTGTCTCGATGAGTGGAAGCGAGTCCTTCGTCCGCACGGTTCGGTGTTCCTCAACGTCGGGGACACCTATCACAACAAGTCGCTCCTCGGGATCCCCGGACGAATCGAGTGGGATGCGGTCAATAAGGGCGGCTGGCTAGTTCGCAACAGGATCATCTGGGCGAAAGACTCTGGGATGCCCGACCCGGTCAAGAACCGGCTCGCCAATCGTCACGAGTACGTCATCCATCTGACGTACAAGCCGAGCTACTACTACGACCTTGTCGGGTACTCAGAAGTCGTCGGCAACGGCGCCAATCCGGGCGACGTGTGGACGATCAACCCGGAGCGCAACATGGGCGCTCACCTGGCTCCGTACCCCAAAGAGCTTGTGCGTCGCGCGATTCTTCTGGGGGCGCCGCAGCAGGTGTGCGAGACGTGTGGAGTGCCCCGGCAGCGAGTGATTGAACGGACTTCCGAACTAGATCCCAACCGCCCGCAGGCGAAGCGAGCGATGGAGCTCGCCAGAGAGCACGGCCTGACTGACGCCCATATCCGAGCGATTCAAGCGTTCGGGGTCTCGGACGTCGGCAAGGCGACGAAGTTCCAGAACGGTACCGGCCGAAACACCGCGGAGGTGAAGAGGCTCGCGGCCGAGGCGAAGGAGGCCCTCGGCGGGTACTTTCGCGAGTTCACCTTCGCGAAGAAGCGCACGGTCGGTTGGACCGACTGTGGGCATAACACTCCCGCAAGAGGCATTGTCCTAGACCCATTCGCGGGTACCGGAACTACACTGAAAACGGCGGTCGCCGAGGGGCGGGACGCTATCGGAGTTGACCTCGTGCCATTGATGAATCAGCCTGAGATCGGGGCGTCGGAGCCTTCGAGGCGAGCAAGGTAGGCAACTACCTCAGCCATATCTTCCAGCGACGCGTCCATAGTTTCGTCGAGTGACAGATCAAGGCGATAGTCGTACACATCGATGGTCCGGACTCGTCCAACGTAGACGAGCCCCTTCTTGCCTCGAATCCAGGGGTGGATCAGCAGTGCGAACGGTAGGTCATACCGCAACGCATAAGTGACGGCTTGCTCAACTTCTCCTCGTTCTGGAAGCGTATCGATCGTGTGTGACCTCTGGCCGTGTGCCGTGTTCTTGACCTCCGCGATTAACAGCGCCTTGCCGTCGGGTCGAGCGACAACTATGTCGGGTTGAGCTTTTCCAGCGTCAGTGGTGGCCAGTGCTTCGAGTGCGCTGCCGCGCACATGAGGAAGCTCGTCGGGCACGTCGTAGAAATCAACGCGCCCCTCCGTATTGCCGTCGAGCACTGAGGCTAACCATGACCGCGCTGCCGCGGCTCGCACGAGACTCACCCGGACAAAGCTCTCAAAGAGCTGGTTTGTGTCTATGAGCATGGACCCCAGTTGCACATCGTCCCCATCGAGCTCCAGGGCTAGACCTACTCCGCGCACAATGAGCACCGAAAGGTCCAGGACCCTTCTGTAGTACGACCGTGAGTCTGGGAGCGGATTGAGCCCAGCGACTTGAGGGTCAGCCAAGAACAGGTGGTGTTCGTCGTACGGCACCGCATCGAAAGCCACTAGCAGCCCGGAGAGTTTCGCTAGCCTCGTCCGATCGCCTTTGCGGGGGTGGTCGCGCTGCTGCTTCAGATGCGTGTGGACAATCTCCATAGCGGCCTTGATGCAGCGATTCTCAGGAGTATCGATGGTGCGCTCGAACCACGAGAATGAGGCGCGGTTCGGAATCCCGCGCGCTGCATGTCGTTGCACCGTCTGTGTCATGTTGATACGACCGTGGGGGTAGTGACCCTCGGCGGTCATATCGCGATACTCGCGAATCATCCCCGCATCGAGAACCTCATCGACGTACTCGATCAGCGCATCTGTGTACACCCTCATCGCCCAGTCGTCGGCAGTGCCCCGCCCTGAGTAGTCGCGGAACGCGGACAAAGCCATCACCGAATGTCCTGTGTCGATGACCATGCGCGTGAGGTTTCCGATTGGCACACGCGGCTTGACCCGCACGACCAACCGATCGTTGATGGGGATTACGCCGACGTAGGAAGTGGCTTGGAGGCGCAACTGCCCTTTCTGGAACGACGCGCGGAGGACATCACGGTTGTCGATCTCCGAGTTGAAGACGGTCTGGTGCCCGTTGCCCACCCATAGATCGGGATCAACGTCGATGTGATCGTACTCAGCGCACTCGACGACGGTCAGTTGGTCCGTCTGTGGTGCCACGGCTAGGCTCCGGGCCCCGTTTCGACAGCGATGTCGGTGTCTAGGACGACGTCAGCGCGGACGAACATGTTTCGCCACGCCGCCTCGAGATCGTTGCGAGTGCTTTCGTCTCTTCGGAACGCCCGCTGCACAAGGTAACGAAGCTGGTAGCTCCAGACATCGTCCAGCGAGTTCTCGTCGGAAGCGCTCGAGAAGTACGCATGGCCGACCGCTGCAGCGGGATTCTTCTGAGCGTGGCTATTGATGCGGGAGAACCACCCGATCAGCTTTTGCCGCAGTGTGGCTTCCATCCCGCTCGCCGTTAGCATCTCGGCCAGCAGATCCTTATCGGGGTCCATCGTGATCTTGGCAAATCGGCGTTCGAACGCTGCATCCACTTCGTCAACGCCGCGATCGAACGGGTTCATCGTGGCGAGGATTACCAGGTTCGACGGGACTCTGATGGAGAGCCCGTTGGCAAGGGCGAAGGTGAGCTCCCTTTTCGTCCGTTCTACATACGTCAGAGCCTCCCCGAACACTCGCCCAACGTCGGCCCTTGAGAGCTCATCGATGACCAGTACGTAGGTGTGCTCCCGATCGGTGTCGGCAGCGCGGACGAGCTCGAGGAATGGGCCAGGTCTCTCTTTGAAGCCGTTCGTCGTGGGTACGAAGCCGATCATGAAGTCTTCGTACTGGTAGCTGGCGTGAAACTGCACGAAACGCACTCTGTCATCAACGCCATCGGCCAGAACGCGCGCGGATTCGGCGGCGTAGTAGGACTTGGATGTTCCGGGAGGTCCAGTGAAAATCACGCCGCCGAAGAGGGACGAGAGCCTCACTACCTCGCGAATTACTGGGTTGTCGGAGTTCGCTTCAGGGGCATCCGGCGCCGAAGATCCCCCATGGCTAGTAGCTTTCGCCATGACTCCGATACCGAGGTCATCGGCAGAAATCTCGCGTACCGAGGGGACGAGCGATTCAAGCATCTGTTTCCTCGAGATCGGTCATCTCCGTTGACGGGAGTGCGTCATTGGGCGCGGCCTGCGGTTCGAACCACTCAAGGTCGATGCCAGGCGTCTCGGTGTGGAAAAGCTTGTGGAACTCATCGTCCGCCTCAGCAGGATAGTCAAACTTGCTTCGGAAGCCGGCCACCACGTCCGCTTCGCTTGGTTTGCCGGCTATGTGAAAGCCGTCGTTGCGAAGGAAGTAGGCTCCCAGCGCCAGCGCGGAAGTGCGCTTGCCGTACAGCATCTGGTCAAATGCGAGATCCACGTGGTTGGGCGGAAGTACATATGCACTCTCGCTGGCGCCGAGCCAGCCGCCTCCCTGTAGCCGACGGATTGAGCCCGGCGACCAACTGCCCGGAATGTTCCTGGATCGCCAAAAACTCGGGAGTGGCATCTTTGTACGGTCGCCGCGGTCGATCAACGGGAAGTAATACGGCTTGGTGGGGTTGCCGGGCATGGTGATGAGGGCGAGCAGCTCCGGGTCCGACGCGGACGCATTATCCAGTGTGCCTGCGCGGTCGAGGGCGCGAATGTAGAGGTACATCACGAACGTCGGGTGCAAGCGCTGCACTCCGAGAGCGTCGATGCTCCAGCGGACAGCCGCGCTCGTAAGTACCTGCACCGGTGGGGAGCCGCCTTCTGCCACGTGCCGACACTATCGGAGTCTCGGTTGCTCCTCATTGCTAGAGGACCGTATGGTGCGGATCTGGTGTGGCCGAGGAGCGCCCGGACCGCAGCGAAGCGAGGACCGGACGCACCGCAGTGCCACACCAGATCCGCCGGCCGTCAGGCCGGCCTTGAACGAGTAAAGAAGATTCTCACAGCTGGCGCTCACGCCTTCTTCGGGCGGCGTACGCGGGTGGTCTTCGCGTTGGAATCGACCGGCTTGATGTCACGAGCTTCGAACCGCCGCTGCCAGTCCTCGAAGATGGGCAACAGGTCGGACGCGCGGTTCTCGAGGGTCCGTGTCATGAAGCTGCCGAGATCGGCGATCGGGCGAGTGATTCGGGCGTCCGCGGGATTTCTGGGGAAGCCTAGCTTTCGTGACGCGTCGGACCCGAACGAGGCGTCGAACTCTTCGGCCGCGAGCTCTCGCATCCGGCGACGCAGGTTGAGCTGCTCATCGAGTGCAGGCGTGATTCCGGCCAGGTCGTCGTCAATTACCGACACGAGCGGCTCGATCACGATGTCGATGAGCGGGTCGTCCTTGAGCAGCTCGCGCACCGACTGGACATGCGACTCGTCGTAACGATGACGGAGTGCGCTTGGTGAGATGCGCTGCCACTTTGCGAGCTGTGCAAGCTCAGGCCGGTCGGATGCCACCGCCTGACTGTAGGCGGTGATGAGCGCGCGTAGATCCGCTGACCTGTCGGCGAGCTGCGTGCTGACGCCAGTCGCGCGAAACAGCCAGGCGGTTGCGTCGTCGTCTGGCAGCAGCGTGTTCGGTGGCGTCCACCGCAGGCCGTGATGGTCGCGTTCGTTCATCTGATCGGCGGTGCTGACGCGCGCCAGGTTCTCGACGACGCCCTTGAACGCGAGGGGCAGCTCGAGCGCGTCGACAGTTTCGGCCATGAGACCAGCGTAGAAGAGCGCTGACCATAAGTACTTGCGTAAAGTACAGTGACAAAGTAGTGTCGCAAACACAAGCTCAAACTGAGCGCAACTGAGAGGAGCAAGACATGGCAATCCAGTCAGCAATCCCGGTCAGCTTCGAGGCGTTCTTCCCTCGTGGCGCATTCGTCGTCGGCGAGGTCGAGCCGATCGTCAAGTGGTCCGACGACGGCCAGAGGCAGGGTCAAGACCTCGACAAGAACTCGGGTCACCCGCTGTGGCAGGTCCGCGTCATTGACGCCGACCCCGACGCGAAGAAGGGCCAGGGCGAGGTCACGATCAAGATCGCGAGTATTTCTGAGCCTCAGCTTCCGCCGGAACTGAACGGACTTCCCTTCCGGCCGGCTCTGTTCGAGGGCCTGACGGTCACGCCGTACGTCAAGGAAGGGCAGGGTCGTCCGCGAGTCGCCTACTCGCTTCGAGCACGCGAGATGAAGCCGGCTCCCAAGCCCCGCGGGAGCGAGTGATGGGGCGCGGGATGCCTCGTGAGCTGCGCACCTGGGGCGACGAGTTCAGCACCCTTGTGCGGCGCTGGTGGTGGGTTGCGTTGATCGTCTTCCTCCTCTCGTGGCTACCTCCGGTCCCGCCGATCCAAGTGGCATCCACCATCGGCATCCTTGCCCTGGTTGCGATTGTCGTGATCTGGTTCGCGACGACGGTCGGCCGAATGCCGCGCACCACGGAGGACAAGTGGAAGCATCGGACCGCGCGTAGCATCCTGACGAGCTGGGGAACCGTGGCCGTGCGGCTCGGTCTCGCCGTCCAGGACTACGCAACCCGCGCGGCGGTCGTTCCGTCGATCAGCGCTCCCCTGTGGGACCGGTGGACCTGTGTGATCCGCGTCGCGCTACCCCAGGGGCTCGGACGCCAGCACCTGCAGGCTCAGGCCGACATGCTCGCTCAGGCGTTCGGCGCGCGCCGAGCGACCGTCGAGGGAGACCACATCAGCTCGCTTCTTCTCCGGCTCGAGTTCGTGGATGCGCTCGAGCACCCGTTCTGTCTCGAACTCCCGATGCCTTGGGACGGCCAGACGGTCACGATGGGCAAGACCACGAGCGGCGCGCTGTGGGCGCTTCGCCTCGGGCCACACACTCTCGTCGCCGGCTCCTCTGGCAGCGGCAAAGCCTCGCTGGTGTGGGGTCTGCTCCTCGGACTTGCTGAACCGATCCACAGCGGCCTCGTCGAAGTGTGGGGTGTGGACCGCAAGGGAGGGATGGAACTCGCGCTCGGTCGTGCTCTGCTCACGAGATTTGCCGCCGACGCCGAACGCTCCGTGATCCTGCTCGAGGAGGCAGTGACCGCCATGCAGGCGCGCGCTCAAGAACTCGCGGGCAGGACGAGACAGCACGTCGCCAGCCTCGAGCGCCCAACCATCGTCATCCTCATCGACGAACTCGCCGCGCTCACAGCCTACGAGACCGACCGAGATCTCCTCCGGCGTGCCAACGCCGCGCTAGCCACCCTCGCCTCGCAGGGTCGCGCCGTCGGGTTCATGGTCTTCGCCTGTCTGCAAGACCCTCGCAAGGAGACTCTGCCGGCCCGCGGTCTCTTCACGCAGACGGTCGGTCTCCGACTCCGCGACCGCGTCGAGACGGCAATGGTCCTCGGCGATGGCGCCGTAGCAGCGGGCGCGCTGTGCCATGAGATCTCGCCGGACACCCCTGGCGTCGGCTACGTCCTGCCCGACGATGGACGACCGCCCGAGCGGGTGCGCGCGGCATTGATCACCGACGACGTGATCCGTCACATCGCAGCGCGGTTCGCCGCACCGCGACAGATCCCGGTCGTTGTCCCGGCTCCGCCTGCGCAAGAGGAACGTCCGACCCGAGCGCCGCGTCCTTCACGCCGCTCCACACGAAAGGAATCCGCATCATGAACACCATCAGCCGCACGGCGGTGATCGTCACAGGGGTGCTCGCCTTCGCGCTGGCGGGCTGCGCTGCACAAGCGCCCAGCGATCGCCAGCCGTCCCACGAGCCCCAATCGTCCAGCGAGCTGCTGGACAACCCGATGGCGTGCAATCTCGGCTCGCGGTATGACGCAGCCACGGAATCCCGTCGCGCTCGCTACGACGCTCCGCAGGATGCTGATTATTACGTGCCGCTCTACGGTGCGTGGATCGCGAACGAGTCGTGCACTGACTCGCAGGTGCTCGCGTGGAAAGCGCTGCGCAGCGAGGTGGGCGAGAGCGACTACATCTGCCGCGTCGTCTACGAGTACGGCGCGGGGATGGTGTGGCCGATCGGCTGCGCCGCGGTCGAGTGGGCGGTGACCGATGCGTCTCGATGAATCCGTCGCTCAGCGACTACGCAGCGAAGATTACGACCGTTGGATGCGCAACGTCGCCTCGACGGGCTACTGCAACAATCCCGTCCGACTGGTCGGAAACTCGACCACGCTCCACGAGGCATCCGGCGAGGTGTTCTCGGAGTACTCGTCAACAAGTGAGCCGGACGGCGTCACCTTCACCCGTTGCGGCAATCGTCGCGCTACGCGCTGCGAGTCGTGCAGTCACGAGTACAAGGGTGACACCTGGCACATGATCATGGCCGGTGCCGCGGGCGGGATGAAAGACGTACCGGAAGCGGTCGCCGAGCATCCCATGGCCTTCATCACCCTCACGGCGCCATCTTTCGGGGCCGTGCACACCGCCTCGGTGGATCACCGTCGCGGCTTCTGTGAGCATGGTCAGCCTCGCGGATGCCGCTGCGGGCACTCCTTTGATGATGTTCGAAGGGGCGACCCCGTGTGTGAGGACTGCTACGACTACGTCGGCCAGGTGGTCTGGCAGTTCCACGCGCCCGAGCTGTGGCGCCGGTTCACGATCCGCCTGCGCCGCGAGCTCGCTCACGCGCTGGGCATGACGCAGGCCTCGGCAGCGAGGGTCGTCCGCGTCCAGTTCGCGAAGGTCGCCGAGTTCCAGCGTCGCGGCCTGGTCCACTTCCATGCGATCGTGCGCCTGGACGGCGTTCACGAGAGCCTGCCCTATCCTGCACCGCCGGCATTCGTGACGGTCGATCACCTCGTCGCGGCCGCTCGTGCCGCGGTGCGCAAGACTCGCGCGATTGCGGCGTCCCTACCCGGCGATAGTGAGTCGAGGGTGCTCGTCTGGGGTCGGCAGTTCGACATCCGTCCGATCGTGCGACGGAACCATGTCTACGGAAATCTAGGGGAATCTAGCTGTAGCTCTCCCGGAGGTTGTGATCAGCGT
>NZ_HG779700.1:0-841 GCF_000582705.2 Microbacterium sp. C448 | reverse complement strand
CATCGGCGTGCCGAAGACGATCGACAACGACCTGCGCGCGACGGACTACTCGTTCGGTTTCGACACCGCCGTGAACATCGCCTCCGAGGCGATGGACCGGCTGCGTACGACCGGCGACTCGCACCAGCGGTGCATGGTCGCGGAGGTGATGGGTCGGCACGTGGGGTGGATCGCACTGCACGCGGGCATCGCGGCCGGTGCCCACGCCATCCTGATTCCCGAAGTTCCCCTCACGATGGACGACATCTGCGAGCTCGTCTCGAAGGCGCACGACCGGGGCCGCGCACCGCTGGTCGTCGTATCGGAGGGCTTCAAGCTCAAGGACATGGACGAGGCCTTCAGCGACAAGGGGCTCGACGCGTTCAACCGTCCGCGCCTGGGTGGGATCAGCGAGGTGCTCGCGCCCGAGATCGAGCGCATCACGGGCATCGAGACGCGGGCGACCGTGCTCGGACACATCCAGCGCGGCGGTTCGCCGTCGGGCTTCGACCGTGTGCTCGCCACGCGGCTCGGCCTGCACGCCGCGGATGCCGTGATGGAGGGCGCGTGGGGTCAGATGGTGTCGCTGAAGGGCACCGACATCGTGCGGGTCCCCTTCGCGGAGGCGCTGGGCGAGCTCAACACGGTGCCGCTGTACCGCTACGAAGAGGCCGCGGCACTCTTCGGCTGACCCGCTGGATCGTCGCGCTGCTGATGTCCCACTTTCTCGGGTACGTGTCCCACTTTCTGCCGCTTTGCGCCTCGTGCAGCGGTAGAAAGTGGGACACCTACACTCTGCGTGAGCCGTCGGCGATTCGGGATGGCGGACGCACGGATGCATCCTCCACAACCACGCGCGGTC
>NZ_HG779699.1:0-35439 GCF_000582705.2 Microbacterium sp. C448 | reverse complement strand
TTCCAGGACGCTGGGCGGATGCGACGCCCCGAGCCTCTTCCCAGCGATCTTCCTCCGGTGTTCCGGGTGTCCGAGGCGCGGGCGATGGGCGTGAACCCCGCACGGCTCTCCCGCAGCGACCTCCGGTCGCCGCATCGCGGGCTGAGAACGTCGCGGTCGCTACCCGTCCCGGCGTCGTCGCTCGAGATCGCCGCCCAGTATGCGCCGCGGCTCGCAGGCTGGCAGTTCTTCAGCCACGAGACCGCGCTCGAGGCGGTGGGCGCGCCGATGCCGGAATGGCCTTATCGTCCGCGCTTGCACGTGGCCGCGCACCGACCGAGTCGCGAACCCCGCATCCCCGGTGTGGTCGGTCATCGCCTTCAGGCGCGGCAATCGGCGGTGATGATGAGTCGTGTGGGCCTTCCGATCGAGACCCCCGTTCGTGCGTGGCGCCAGGTCGGATCGCTCTGGGCTCTCGACGACCTCATCGCCGCCGCGGACTACCTGCTCTCGGGCGAGCGGCCGTTGGCCACGTCGGAGCAGCTGCGTGACGAGATCGAAGTGATGGGCGATGTGCGGCGAGGCATCCTTCGTCGTGCATTGGTCGAGGTGCGCAACGGCGTGCGTTCGCCTCGCGAGACGCGCCTGCGCTTGGCGCTGACGCGTGGGGGGCTGCCCGAGCCGGAGATCAATTGGGTTCTGCGTGACGGCATCGGGGACCCGGTGGCCGAACTCGATCTCGCCTATCCGCGGTGGCGCGTCTGTGCCGAGTACGACGGCCGCGTGCACGAGACGGACCGGCGCCAATTCGCGAGGGATGCCGACCGATGGGACAGCATTCGGGAGCAGGGTTGGGAGCACGTGCGCATTCTGAATGTCCATATGCAACACGGGGCGGTGCGGGCCGTGGAGCGGGTACGGGATGCGCTCATCCGTGCCGGCTGGCACGACGGCGCGTGAGCCCGCGTCGGGGTCGTCCGCGGGTCCGGCCCGACGATGAGATGTCCCACTTCGACGCGGTATGCAGCGCGATTACCGTGCCGAAGTGGGACACGGGTCACGGGAAGTGGGACACGCCTCCGTCCAGGTGGAACGCGGCCGGGGAGCCGCCGCGCGTCAGGCGTCGGCGACACCCAGCACATCGAGCAGCCAGGCGAGCTCGAACGCCCGCTCGCGCCAGGCGTTGTACTGGCCCGAGACGCCTCCGTGCCCGGCGACCATCTCGCACTTCAGCAACGCGTCGGCGCCGACCTCGCGCAGACGCGCGACCCACTTCGCCGGCTCGACGTACAGCACGCGCGTGTCATTGAGCGACGTCACGGCCAGGATGCGCGGGTAGGTCACTCCTTCGCGCACATTTTCGTAGGGCGAGTAGGACTTCATGTACGCGTAGACGTCGGGGTCGTGGAGCGGATCGCCCCACTCGTCCCACTCGATGACGGTCAACGGCAGCGAGGGGTCGAGGATCGTCGTGAGCGCGTCGACGAAGGGAACGTCCGCCAGGATGCCGGCGAAGAGCTCCGGCGCCAGGTTCGCCACCGCGCCCATGAGTAGGCCGCCGGCCGACCCGCCCTCGGCGACCAGCTGGTGGCGCGTGGTGTAGCCCGCGTCGATCAGGTGCAGTGCGCAGTCCACGAAGTCGGTGAAGGTGTTCCGCTTGCTCGAGAGCTTGCCGTCCTCGTACCACTGCCGGCCCATCTCGCCGCCGCCGCGCACGTGCGCGACCGCGAAGACGACTCCACGGTCGAGCTCCGACAGGCGCGCGACCGAGAAGCGGGGCTCGATCGAGTGCTCGTACGAGCCGTAGCCGTAGAGGTGCAGCGGGCGCGGTGCGACGCCGGCATCGCCGAACGAACGCTTCCACACGAGGGAGAGCGGGATCTGCGTGCCATCCTGCGCGGTCGCCCACACGCGGGCCTGTTCGTAGTCGGATGCCTGGTACCCGCCGAGCACGGGCTGGCGCTTGCGCAGCAGCAGCTCGCGGTCGGACAGTCGGTAGTCGTAGACGGTGTTGGGTGTGACGAAGGAGTCGTACCCGAGCCTCAGCATCGGCGGCGCCCACTCGCGGTTGCCGCCGAATCCCGCCGCGTAAAGGGGCTCGTCGAACGCGAGCTCGTCGACACCGCCGGTCGCGTAGTCGAGCAGCCCGATGCGGGCGAGGCCCTCGCGGCGGTACTCGATCGTCGCGAAGTCGCGGAAGCAGTCGATGTCGAGCAGACGGATGCCGGGGGTGTGCGCCCGCACGACGGTGCGCTCGCCGGCCGGGTCCGTGGCGATGACCCGGACCAACTCGAAGTCCAGGGCATCCTCGTTGTGCAGGATGTACAGGTAGTCCTCGCCGTCCACGATTGCGTGATCGACCGAGTACTCGATGCCCTCGCGGCGCGGCCAGACCACCCGCGGCTCGGCGGCGAGGTCGTCAGCGGGGACGAGCCAGATCTCGGACGTGATGGAGGACCCGAGCCCGATCACGAGGAACTTCTCGCTGCGTGTGAAGCCACCGCCGAGCCAGTAGCGCTCGTCGGGCTCGTGGAAGAGTTTGATGTCGTCGGCGACCGGGGTGCCGACGACGTGCCGCCACAGGGTGTCGGGGCGCCAGGCGTCGTCGACGGTGGAATAGATGATCGAGGTGCCGTCGGGCGAGAACTCTGCGCCCGACGAGGTCCCGGGGATCTCATCGCCGAGCTCGTCGCCGGTCTCGAGGTCGCGCACACGGATGGTGTATCGCTCGTCGCCCGCCACGTCGACGCCGAAGAGCATGAGGCGTCCGTCATCCGACACGTCGAACGATCCGAGCGAGAAGAACTCCGTCCCCTCGGCCTCGACGTTGGCATCGAGCAGCACCTGCTCACCGGGCACCGGTTCGCCGGGCGTCAGCTCGGGCGGGGTCCAGTCGTCCGGTGCGGCCAGGGGTGCGCGGCATTGCACGCCGTACTGCTTGCCCTCGATCGTGCGGCCGTAGTACCACCACCCGCCGCGGCGCGACGGCACCGAGAGGTCGGTCTCGAGCGTGCGGCCCTTGATCTCTCCGAAGATCCTCTCGCGCAGTCCCGCGAGGTGCGCCGTGCGCCCGGCTGTGTACGCGTTCTCGGCCTCGAGGTGCGCGATGACTCCTGCATCGTCCTTGGCGCGCATCCACTCGTACGGATCGTCGACGACGTTGCCGTGGAACTCGCGACTGTGCGGCACGCGCGGGGCGGTGGGAGCGGATGTCTGGGGTCGGGCGTTCTCGGTCGGTGAGGCGTCGTGGGTCACGGATCCACGTTAGCCGAGGCATCCGGGCGCGGCTCCGGCGTTACTCGGCCACCACCCACTGCGGCTCCGGAAACGCTCGCCTGGCACTTGTTGCGGTTTGGACGGCTCGCACGTCGCAACAAGTGCCAGGGGAGCGGTCCGGGGTCGGGGTCAGCGGGCGGGGAGCGATGGCGCGCCGAGCAGCTCGGCAGCACGCTCGGCGATCGCGTAGACCGGGGCGAGCGTGTTGCACGTGGGGATCGTCGGCATGACCGAGGCATCCGCGATCCACACGCCTTCGATGCCGCGCAGGGCGAGCTCTGGCGTCACCGGGGCGTCGTCGTCCGATCCCATGCGTGCCGTGCCGCACGCGTGGAAGAACGTCGACACCGAACGCCGGACGTATCGCTCGGCATCCTTCCGCGAAAGACGCCCGCCCGGGGCCAGCGGCGCATCGATGATGTCGGCGAAGGCGCGGGTGCCGAACAGGTCGTGGATGGTGTCGAGCGACTCGACGAGCGCGTCGAGATCATGCCGCTCGGCAAGGAAGTTCGGCTGGATTTCGGGGGCGACGCCGGGGTCCGCCGACCGCAGCCGAAGGTGCCCCACACTGTGCGAATCCATGAGCCCCGGCGATACCGCGAACACATGGCCCGACAGGTCGTAGTCGGAGCGCACCTCGGCCGTGGCATGGGGTCCCTGTACGACGAAGGCGTGCAGGTCGGGTGCGGGCCCGGCCAAGCTGCTGCGCCAGTTCAGCATCGCGCCGCCGCCGTTGTCGCGCAACGGCCCGAGCGGCCCGCGGGCTCGGGCGGTCACGCCCTCGATCAGCGGATGGTCCTGGTAGTTCGCGCCGACGCCGGGCAGATCGATGCGGGGACGGATGCCGAGGGCACCGAGCGCGTCCGGATCGCCGATGCCCGACAGCATCAACAGGCGCGGGGTGTCGATCGCGCCGGCCGTCATCACGACGCCCCGCCCGGCGCGGGTCAGCACGGACGCCCCGTTGACTAGGTGTCGGACGCCGGAAACCCGCGTCCCGTCGATCTCGAGCGACAAGGCGGGCGAGTCGACCACAACATGCAGGTTCGGGCGCGAGAGCACGGGCGCGAGGTATCCCCGCGCCGCGCTCCAACGCCGCATCGTCCCATCGGGCGCGGTCGTCGCCGAGAAGTTCGTCCACGCTGCGCCCTCGTTCGAGGGTCCGTTCAGATCATCCGTGACGGGTAGTCCGAGCTCGGCCGAGCCCTCCATGAGCGCAACGGCGATCGGGTGCGGGTTGCGGGACCGCTCGATGCGGATCGGCCCGCCGGCGCCGCGCCAGGCATCCGCTCCGCCCTCCCAGTCCTCCACGGTCCGGAACAGGCGTGTCATGAGTGCGGCATTCCAGTCCGTCGCGCCGACGGTGCCCCAACGGTCGTAGTCGGATGGATGCCCGCGGTACCAGAGCATCGCGTTGATCGCGCTACTCCCGCCCAGCACACGCCCGCGGGGGATCGGGATCGTCCGTCCGTCGACGAGGGGCGTCGGGGTGTAGGAGTAGCCCCAGTCGTACGGACCGCCGAGGAGCGAGACCCACGCGTCTGCGCGGTCGATGGACTCGACCGCGGTTCCGTCCGGACCGGTGCCGGCAGGTCCCGCCTCGATCAGCAGTACCGAGACATCCGGATCCGCCGACAGCCGGTTCGCGAGCACGCACCCCGCCGAGCCGCCCCCGACGATGACCCAGTCGTACTCCGCGCGGGGCGAGGCGTACTCCGCGACCGGCGAGCCGACGATCGGCATCAGTTGTGCTCGCTCGGACCCATGATCGAGATGCCCTCGGTGCGCTCGACGTGCCGGACGAAGGTGTACGTGTCCTCGCGCCCGTCGGAGTGCTTGCGCTTGATGCCGGGTTCGAGGATGCCGTCGGTCTTGGCGACGACGATGTACGGGACGGTCGAGGCCAGGCCCGCGGCGCAGTGCTCGTCGAAGGCCTCGAGCGTGTCGACCGTGTAGGCGTTCTCGACGCCGGCCGCTCGCGCGATGCCGGCGAGGTCGACGCGTCCCGACGCGGTGTGCGTGCGCGGTCCGCCGATCGACTGGTACTGCTCGTTGTCCCACACCACGATGAAGAGGTTTCGCGGCTGCTCGTTGCCGAGCGTCGCCAAGATGCCGAGGTTGAACAGCAGCCCGCCGTCGGTGTCGAGCGAGACGATACGACGGTGGGGGAGTCCGACCGAGAGTCCGAAAGCCTCGGCGCTGACGCATCCGAGCTGCTGCTGGAACAGGCTCCCCTCGCGCATGTGCGGGGCGGCGTTGAACCACTCATCGACGGCGCCGCCGAGCGAGAGGATGACGAGCTCGTCGTTCAGCCGAGCACCCAGGGCCTGCATACAGGCGAAACGCGACATGCTCATCGGACGACCTCCCCACCCAGGACAACGGCCGAGTGGTAGTACGCCGTGTACGACCACTCGAAGGCGTCGACGATGGCCTGTTCGATCTCGTCCTCGCGCCGCACGACGCGGTAGGGGATGCGCAAGGCTCCGAGGAGCGGCTCCATCGTGATGCCGTGGGGGATCGCCCACCAGTTGTTCTCGCCCATCTCGCCGCGGTAGCTCATGATCATGACGACCGGGATGCCGGAGCCCAGGCCCAGGCGCGCGAGGTGCTCGGTCGCGGCGCGGAGCCCCGAGTTCTCCATCACGAGCACGGCGCGCTTGCCCGAGAGGAACACCCCGCCGGCGATCGCGGCACCCTCGCCCTCGTTCGTCACGGGGATGGTGCGGATGTCGGGGGCCGCGTCCAGCGCCGGGTACAACTCCTTCAGCAGCGAGTCGGGCAGGTACGTCGCCACGCTCACCCCCGCGCGTTCGAGACCGCGCAGCACGGCCTCCACTCCGGTCTTCTGCATGGGTGTCCTCTCGGCGTTCGGGTACTGGTTCGGGACGTGCGGATCAGGCGTGAGCGCGCAACGCGGCGGCCGGATGCGTCGACGCCAAGCGCGGCCCGCCGCCCGGATGCATGCGCTCGCGCAGTGTCGGGCCCGGGGCATCCGCCAGCAGTCCGCGCTCGCGCAGGATCGGCACGACGAGCTCGCAGAAGTCCGTAAAGCAGCCGAGCCCGCCGAAAGTGGGCTCAAGCATGAAGCCGGCAAGCCCCGTCTCGCGCGCGATCGTCTCGAGCTCGTCGGCGACCTCGACGGGCGACCCGGTGACCAGGAACCCGCGGATGCCTCGCCCCCGGAATCCGTCGAGCACATCGCGCACGCGCACGCTGCCCTGGGCGCGGTATCGGTCGAGCAGCGTCTGTCCCTGTGCACCGCCCGCGGGCAGCACGACATCCTCGAGCAGCGTGTCGGGGTCTTCACGGGTCAGGTCGACCCCGGTGAACCCGGCGAACATGACCGCCGCATCGTCCAGGGCGTACAGGGCGTCGAGTTCGGCACGGCGGGCGTGAGCCTCTTCGCTCGTCGGGGCCACGATGATTGTGGCGCCGCTGATCACGGCGATGTCGTCGGCGGGACGACCCGCCGCGACCGCTCGGGCCCGGACATCCGCGACGACCTTCGCCGCCTGCGGGATCGACTGGCCCTGGATGAACACGGCCTCGGCGTTCCGTGCCGCGAAGGCACGGCCGCGGTCTGAGGTGCCGGCCTGGAAGAGGACGGGGGTGCGCTGCGGCGTCGGTGGTACGGCGAAAACCCCGTGCCCGCGGTGGTGGACGCCGTCGAACGAGACGGGCCGTACCTTCGTGGGGTCGGCATAGACGTTGCGCGCGCGGTCGCGAACCTCGGCGTCGTCCTCCCATGACTGCTCCCAGAAGCGCAGGCACAGTTCGACGAACTCGTCGGCCGCGTCATAGCGCGAGTCGTGCGCACCCGGGGCTGCTGACTCGAGGCCGAACAGGGCGTCGGTCGTGGCCTGCGAGCTCCCCGTCACGATGTTCCAGCCGATACGTCCGCCCGTCAGCCGGTCGAGAGTCGCGAAGCGGCGTGCCGTGCCATAGGGCCGCTCTGCCACGGTTGGCGACGTCACCACGAAGCCGAGCGACGTCGTCTGGGCCGCGAGCGCCGCGATCATCAGCATCGGGTCGAGCGCAGGGAATTGGATGCCGTGGGCGATCGTCTCGTCGGGAACGCGCCCCTCCAGGGTCGGGTATCCATAGGTGTCCGCGAAGAACAGGAAATCGAACCCGGCCGCATCCAGGGTCTTCGCGAGCTTCGTCCAGTGCGACAGGTCGTCCCAGTCGTCGCCGCGTCCGTCGGGGTGGGTCCAGGTCGGCATTCCATTGTTCGGATTGACCATCTCGAACGCGCCCAGCAGCATCTCCATCTCGCGATCCGACTTCCGTATTTCTCAGATGTGCGCCATCAGAGGAGCGCGACGACGGTCTTTGTTTCGAGGTAGTTCTCGAGCCCCTGCGATCCGTTCTCGTATCCCCACCCGGACTCTTTGTGCCCGCCCTTGGGCAGCTCGGGTCCGAGGAACGAGTGGCAGTTGATCCACACCGTGCCGGACTGCAGGCGCGATGCGATGCGGTGCGCGCTCGAGAGCCCCTCGGTCCAGACACTCGCGGCCAGACCGTATCGGGTGTCGTTCGCCCACCCGAGCACCTCGTCGAGGTCGTCGAAGGGCACCACCGCGGCGACGGGGCCGAAGATCTCTTCGCGCATGATGCGCATGTCTTCGCGCACGCCGGTCAGCACGGTCGGTTCGAAGAAGGTGCCGAGCGGTCCTTCGCGTCGCCCGCCTGTCACGACCTCGATGCCGTCGGCGGCGCCCTCGCGGATGAAGTCGTCCACGCGCTCCGCTTGTCGGGCGCTCACGAGCGGGCCGAGGTCGGCTTCGGTGTCGAGCCCGTGCCCGAGTCGCAACGCCGAGCCGTACGACGCCATGCCGGCGACGAGCCGGTCGTAGACATCCCGGTGCGCGTAGACCCGCGCGCTCGCGACGCACACCTGGCCGCCGTTGTCGAAGATGCCGCGCGAGATGCCCTCGACCGCCGCGTCGAGGTCGGCGTCGGGCATGACGATGGAGGGGGACTTGCCACCGAGCTCGAGCGTCAACCGGCGAAGATCCGCACCCGCGGAAGCCGCGAGTTGTTTGCCCACGACGGTCGATCCCGTGAAGGTGATCTTCGCGACACCGGGATGCGCCGCGAGGGCACTCCCGGCTTCGGCTCCGTAGCCCGTGACGATGTTGACGACACCGTCCGGTACCCCGGCCTCGACGAGCAGCTGCCCGAGTCGGAGGGCGGTGAGCGGGGTGTCCTCGGCGGGCTTGAGCACCACGGTGCAACCGGCCGCCAGCGCGGGCGCGAGCTTCATCGAGGCCATGAGTAGCGGAGAGTTCCACGGCACGATCGCCGCGACCACACCGACGGGCTCGCGGACCGTGTACGCGAAGACCTTCTTGCCCGGGGGCGTGCGCGAGAGGGACGTCGGGATCGTCTGGCCGAGGATCTTGGTCGGCCAGCCGCTGTAGTAGCGGAACTGATTGATGGCCGCGGGGATCTCGCCGAACCGCGATGTGCGCCAGGCCTTGCCCTGGTCGAGGCTCTCGAGCTGCGCGAGTTCGTCGGCGTGGGCCTCGATCAGGTCGGCGATGCGCCAGAGCAGCGCGCCTCGGGCAGCGGGTGTCATGTCGGCCCATTCCGGGGCGCGGAGAGCTCGACTCGCGGCGGTGACGGCGGCATCGACGTCCGCCTCCGTCGCGCGCGCGACCTCGGCGAGCAGGGCGCCCGTCGCGGGGTCGCAGGTCCGGAAGGTCTCTCCCGAAGACGCGGCACGCCAGGTGCCGTCGATCAGGAGGCGCTGGGGGCCTGCATCGAGGAACGCGGCGACGGCCGGGTCGAGGTCTGGCCGCTGGGGCCGGATGGTGTGGTTCATGGAGCGTCCTTCACCTACCGAGGCCGGGCGACCGCGGGGGAGTACCCCCATGCTAGGCCGACCGATCGCGGTTGTACTATTCGGTTCATGATATCGGGAAATAGCTTTTGAGCTGGTTTTTATTGCGGGATTACGACCGGCCCGCCGCATCCGCTTCGTAAACTCTTTGTTTCGTGGACGCCATCCGGGCGAGCTGGCGGGATCGAGACGGCACACTCGACGGGTGACCCACCCCGCTCCTCTCCTGCTTCTGCCCGACCACGTCGTGACGATGGATGATGCCCTCACCGTGCTGTCGGGGGTGGGCGTGCTCGTCGTCGGCGACACGATCGCCGAGGTGGCGGACGCCGACGATCTACGCGCTCGTCATCCCGACGCCGAGATCGTCGAGCTGCCCGATCGCCTGCTGATGCCCGGGCTCGTCAATGCCCACCACCACTCGGGGATGCTGCGCGGCACGGCCGAGCACCTGCCGGTCTGGGAGTGGCTGCGGCTGCATATCGACCCGATGCACCGGGTGCTGAAGCACGAAGAGGCCGAGGCCGCCGCGTGGCTCTGCTACGCCGAAGGGCTGCTGTCGGGTACCACGACGGTGGTCGACATGTGGCGCTACATGGACGGTGCGGCGCGCGCGGCTGAGGCGCTGGGCAACCGCGTCGTCACCGTCAATTACGTCGGCGAACACCCCGACTTCGACTACTTCGACACGCTGGATGACAACGAACGGATGCTGCGCGAGTGGACCGGTGCCGCGAACGGTCGCATCATGCCGTGGGTCGGGCTGGAGCATCCGTTTTATGCCGATGAAGCCGGAATGCAACGCGCGATCGCGATGGCGCGCGACTTCGACACGGGGCTCTACACGCACTGCAGCGAGTCCGAGATCGAACTCGCCGACTTCCGCGACCGCTACGACATGCGGCCCATGTTCGCGCTCGAGAAGCTCGGATTCTTCGACGTGCCCCGCGCCATGATCGCGCACGCGGTCTGGTTGGACGGATCCGAGGTCGACCTGATCGCCGAGCGCGGCGTCGGTGTCTCGCACAACCCCGTCTCGAACATGAAGCTCGCGAGCGGCATGGCGCCGATCGCCGAGATGCTCGCCGCGGGAGTGAACGTCGGGCTCGGCACCGACGGCGAGAAAGAGAACAACAACCTCGACATGTTCGAGGAGATGAAGGTTGCGTCTCTTCTCGGGAAGCTGCGGACGATGGATGCCGCGGCGATGGACTCCTGGGACGTGCTGCGCATGGCGACCCGCGGAGGAGCGGCGGCGATCGGGCGCGGCGCTGAGCTCGGCGCGATCGAGGTGGGGCGCAAGGCCGACCTGGTCGCAGTGCGGACGCACACGCCGCGGATGACTCCGCTCTTCGCCGATGGCGGCTACGCGAACCTGCACCACAACCTGGTGCACGCGGTGCGCGGGTCGGATGTCGATCTGACGATGGTCGACGGGAACATCGTCGTGCGTGACGGCGAGCTGCAGACCGCGGACATGGGCGAGCTGATCGACCGCGTCCGCGCCCTCGCCCCCGACCTGTTCGCGCGCCGCAGCGCCTACCTGGCCGAGCAGGGAGACCCGGACGGCCTGTTCGCCGGTCGCTGAGCCTGTCGAAGCGACCCGTCGTGGCTGTTTTGGGTCGGTCTGGTCACTTCGACAAGCTCAGTGACCGTGGGGGTTCGGTCGCTGAGCCTGTCGAAGCGACCCGTTGCACGTCGTGCAGTTCTACGTGACGGTGACGAGGGTCCGCTGCCATCCGCTCGACCCGTCGGGTGCGATCGGTGCCCGCTCCTGCGTCTGCGTTTCGCCGGCCGCGTTCACCGCGCGCACCGTGACATAGTGCGTGCCCGGGGTGGCGTCCCAGTCGACGTACCACTGCACCCAGGTATCGACACCGACCGCGGTGGAGAGGTTCGCGACCTGCCAGTCGCCGTCGTCGATCGACACCTCGACGCGGTCGATTCCGACCGTCTGGGCCCACGCGACACCCGCGATGGGGACCCGACCTGCGGCCACAGGGTTGCCGGGTCGAGGGGTGTCGATGCGGGACGACATCTTGATCGGAGCCTCGGCGCTGTACCCGCGCGGGGTCCAGTAGGCCTCGTCGTCGGCGAAAGTGGTGACCTTCAGCTCGGTGAGCCACTTCGTCGCCGACACGTAGCCGTACAGTCCCGGCACGACCATCCGCACGGGGAAGCCGTGCTCGAGGGGCAGGGGCTCGCCGTTCATCGCGACCGCGAGGATCGCGTCGAGTCCGTCGTTTGTCAGGGACTCGAGGGGCGTGCTCGCCGTGTATCCGTCGACGCTGCGCGAGAGGACCATGTCGGCCCCCGCGGCCGGGCCCGCGGCGCGCAGGACGTCGCGAATCGGCACGCCCCACCATTTCGCGGTGCCGACGAGGTCGCCGCCGACCTCGTTCGAAACGCATGTCAGGGTGACGGAGTATTCGTCCAGCCCCATCCCGACCAGGTCATCGAACGTCAGTTCCAGCGGGGTGTCGACCATGCCGACGACGGTCAGGCGCCACGTCTCGGGATCGATGCTCGGCACCGTCAGCGCGGTGTCGACGCGGTAGAAGTCCGCGTTCGGTGTGTAGAGCGGTGAGATGCCTTCGATGTCCAGCTCGGCTCCCGCGGGAACCGTCACCGTCGATTGGGGGGCGGGAAGGTTCAGTCCGCGCCGGATCGCGGCGATCGAGGATGTCGTGGCCCCGGCGACACGCGAGCCGATGCCGACAACCACGGCCCCGGCGGCAGCGATGCCGCCGATCAGCAGGAAGCGGCGTCGCGCAACTCCCGAGGCGGGGGAGTCGGCCGTGCCCGATGCTGCGTCGGACGCGCGGGCGCTGTCCGTACGCCAGGCCCGAAGCATCCGGCCCAGCACGATGATCAGTGCGGCACCCGCGATCGCTCCCGCGACCGAGGGGATCCACGAGACTGCGGTTGCGCCCGCGCGGGTCACGACGGCGGCGACCGATAGGACACCGGCAATGCCGAGAGCGACCGCGCCGAGCGGTGGGCGCACGAGCTCGAGGACCCCAGCGATCGCCGACGCGATCAGCACCGCGAGGCCGAGGCCCACGAGCAGGGCGATCTTGTCGTACTCGCCGAAGGTCGCGATCGCGAACTCCTTGAAGGGTTGCGGCACGATGTCGATCACGAACGATCCGACCGCGAGGAGGGGCGATCCCCCGCGCGCGAACAGCAGGGCCAAGAGTTCGGCGACAGCCAGGAACACCGCTGCGCTGACGATGCCGGCGAGAGCCGACCATCCGAAGAACCGTTTCGTTCCGCCGCGCTTGGCCCTGATCGGTTTCGCCATGATCGTCTCCGCCCCGCGACACCACTCTGGCCCGCACCCTCGTATTCGCGACCGGTCGGCTATCGGATTGCGTCTGGCGTCTCGTTGGCCAACGGTCTCGTCAGGCGGACACCGCCGGAATGCGCGAGTTCCGACGCGATGTCCGGGGCGAGTTGACCGCGCCGGAACGTCCTGTCAGGATTCTCCGTGGCTGGTTAACGGAACCTGAACCGACGGTGAACTGTTCGTTCGTCACGCCGCCCACGGCGGCACTCTCTCCCAGATCCTCGACGGAAAGCGAACAGTGGACGCCGCAGCCCTGATCATCATCCTGGTCATCGTTCTGGCCCTGTTCTTCGACTTCACGAACGGGTTCCACGACACCGCGAATGCGATGGCGACGCCCATCGCGACGGGCGCGCTCAAGCCCAAGGTCGCGGTTCTGTTGGCTGCCTGCCTGAACCTGGTCGGCGCGTTCCTTTCGACAGAGGTCGCGAAGACGATCTCGGGCGGAATCATCCGCGAGGATCAGATCTCTGCGGCCGTCTTTCCGGCGCTGATCTTCGCGGGATTGATCGGCGCGATCACCTGGAACATGATCACGTGGCTGCTGGGTCTGCCCTCGAGCTCGTCGCACGCCCTGTTCGGCGGACTGATCGGCGCGACACTTGTCGGTGTCGGGGTCATGGCGATCGATTTCGGCGTGGTGCTGTCGAAGGTCATCCTGCCCGCTGTGATCGCGCCGCTGACCGCCGGAATCATCGCCTTCGTCGCGACCAAGCTCGCATACTCCCTGACTCGCCGCTACGACGGTCGGCCCGACGGCCGCGATGGCTTCCGGTGGGGCCAGATCTTCACGTCGAGCCTCGTCGCCCTGGCCCACGGCACGAACGACGCGCAGAAGACGATGGGCGTCATCACCCTCGCCCTCATCACGGTGGGCTGGCAGTCCTCGCCCGACCCGCAATTGTGGGTCATCGTGGCGTGTGCCCTGACCATCGCGCTCGGGACCTACATGGGCGGATGGCGGATCATCCGCACCCTCGGCAAGGGGCTGACCGACATCAAGCCGGCGCAGGGCTTCGCGGCCGAGGCATCCACAGCGTCGACGATCCTCGCCTCGAGCGCCCTCGGTTTTGCCCTCTCGACGACCCAGGTCGCGTCCGGTTCGGTGATCGGTTCGGGACTCGGACGCCGCGGATCGACCGTCCGGTGGCGCACCGTCGGACGCATCGCGATCGGATGGTTGCTGACGTTGCCGGCCGCCGGCGGCGTGGGCGCGGCTGCGGCGCTGGTCGTGGTGTGGCTCGGCACCTGGGGCGTCGTGATCGACGCGGTGCTGGCGGTCCTGATCGTTATCGCGCTGTTCCTGCGGTCGCGTCGCAACTCAGTCAATGCCGCGAACGCGATGAGCGAGGTCGCTGATTCTGGCAAGGCCGTCAAGGTCAAGCGGAACCCGCCCCCGACCCGTCGCCAGCGGGCGCTTGCACGGGAAGAGGCACGCGCCGCCGCCGGAGAAGCCGACGCCGAGCGGCGCCCGGAAAAGGGTCGGGGGGAGTGAACGTGACGATCAACTGGTTCGCCTTCGTACAGGTCTTCATCGCTGCCCTCACGGGCGCGGTCCTCGTCGTGGGTTTCTACGCACTGGGCCTGCGGATGCTCGTGCGTGCCGGGCGCGCGCCGGTGGTCGCGCCGGCCGACTTCACCGACGCCATCGCGGTCATCACCGAGAAAGAGGCGCGCCGCGCCGCGAAAGCTGCGGCCAAGGCCGCGAAGAAGAGCCCGTTGACCGACGGCCAGCGGCGGGTCGCGCTCTGGGCGGCATACGGATGCTTCGGCCTCGCCGCCGCCGCGGTGCTCGCGGGCCTCGTGCTCATCGTCGTCGGGCACTGACACATCGCCCGGTCGTGACGTTCGACCCGCCATTCGCGGCCCACCGCGCGCGTCCGGACCTCGACATAGGGTGGGGGCGTGAGTGAGACATCCGTCGCCAGTGGTCAGTTCGGGCAGTACCCGCCCGCCCAGCGAACGATCATCCACCTGAGCGACACCCACCTGCTCGCCGAAAACGTCGCGCTGGGTGGACGCTACGACACCGAGGCGAACCTGCGTCGCACGATGGAGCGGGTCGTCGAGCTCGGGCTCACGCCCGACGCCCTCGTCTTCACGGGCGATCTCACCGACCTCGGCGAACCCGACGCGTATGAGCGGCTCCGCACAGTCGTCGAGCCCGTCGCCGCTGAATGGGGCTGCCCCATCGTCTGGGTGGCGGGAAACCACGACGAACGCCCGGCCCTCCGCGAGGGCTTGCTGGGCCTCGATCCGACCGAAGCGCCGGTGATCGGCGAATGGGACCTCGGTGGGCTCCGTTTGATCGCGCTCGACTCGAGCGTGCCCGGTTGGCATCACGGCGATCTGGACGACGCCCAGCTCGAATGGCTGCGCGCCCGCCTCACCGAGCCGGCGCCGCTCGGCACGATCCTTGCGCTGCATCATCCGCCGCTCCCGAGTCACGTGCCCCTCTTCGACATCCTCGAGTTGCAGCACCAGGAACGCCTCGCCGAGGTCATCGCCGGGAGCGACGTGCGCGCGATCCTCGCGGGGCATCTGCACTACTCCACCAGCGGGACGTTCGCCGGAGTCCCCGTGAGTGTCGCCGCGGCGACGTGCTACACGATGGATATCGGCCGCCCCGCCCTGTCGGTCAACGGGATGGACGCCGGACAGTCGTTCCACCTCGTGCACGTCTACGACAACACGATCACGCACTCGGTCGTGCCCGTCGCTGGCGCGGCAGACGGCGACTACTTCACCCCGGAATGGTACGAACGGATGTCTCGCCTCACCCGCGCGGAGCGACTCGAGGTGTTCTCGCGCAAGCCCGACAAAAGCGGGTCCGAGAACGCTTGACTTCGAGTGCGCTCGAAGTTCTAGCGTGGGGACATGACCCTCACCCACGACTCGCCGGTACCCGGCGTCAGCGTCGGCGTCGGCGTCGGCGTCGCGATCTCGGACGCGGCGGCCGCGACTGGCCTCTCGACACACACCCTGCGCTACTACGAGCGAGCCGGGCTCATGCTGGACCCCGTCGAGCGGGCCTCGTCGACCCATCGTCGCTACGGTGACGCCGACATCGCGTGGGTGCAGTTCCTGACCCGATTGCGGTTGACCGGCATGCCCATCGCGACAATCCGCGAGTACACCGAGTTGGTTCGCCAAGGCGACGAAACGGTCGACGCACGCCGCGAACTGCTGGTGCGGCACCGCGTCGCCGTCCTGCACCAGCTCGACGACATCACGGCGAGCCTCGCCGCCATCGACATCAAGATCGCCATTTACGAACAAAAAGGGACGAACACATGAAGAAGATCACGCTGGGAACGGACGGACCCGTCATCGGCCGGATCGGTCTCGGACTTATGGGTATGAGCGCGTTCTACACCGGGGCCACGCGGGACGATGAGGGCGCCATCCGCACCATCCACCGCGCGCTCGAGCTCGGCGTCACGTTCCTCGACACCGCCGAAATCTACGGTCCCTATCTGAATGAGGAATTGCTCGCCCGAGCCATCTCCGGGCGACGGGACGAGGTCGTCATCGCGACGAAGTTCGGCACGATCCGCCACTCCTCCGACGGACAGGGCGGGTTGGATGGGAGCGCCGAGAACGTGCGGCTCTCGGTCGAGGGTTCGCTGCGCAGACTCGGTACAGATCACATCGATCTGTACTACCAGCACCGGATGGACCCGGCGACGCCCATCGAAGAGACGGTCGGGGCGCTCGCTGACTTGATCGCCGAGGGCAAGATCCTGCACTACGGCCTGTCGGAGGCCGCGCCCGCGACGATCCGGCGGGCGCACGCGGTGCATCCGGTGACGGCGCTCCAGACCGAGTACTCGCTCTGGAGTCGCGATCCCGAGGCGGAGATCCTGCCGACGGTTCGCGAACTCGGCATCGGGTTCGTGCCGTATTCGCCCCTCGGGCGGGGGTTCTTGACCGGTGCCATCCGTTCCCTCGATCAGCTCGACGAGAGCGACTTCCGCCGCTCCAACCCGCGCTTCGCGGGTGAGGCGCTCGACGCGAACCTCGCGATCGTCGAAAAGGTCGAGACCGTCGCGCAGGAGGTCGGCGCGACTCCCGCGCAGGTCGCCCTCGCGTGGCTGCTGGCCCAGGGCGATGACATCGCGCCGATCCCGGGAACGCGCCGCATCGTGGCCCTGGAGGAGAATGTCGCCGCGGACGCGGTGCGGCTCTCGCCGGAACAGATCGCCGCTCTGGGCGAGGTGGGAACACCCGTCGGGGACCGGTACGCCGACATGACTCCGGTGAACCGCTGAGGGCTCCGAATCGCCGAACCCTTCGCGCGCGCTGAACCCGCCGAACCGCCGAGGTTCGCGGGGGAGTTCAGGACGCCGCGCTCGCCGTATATCGCGGCGGGCGCGGCGTTCGTCACGGGTAGGCTCGGGGCATCTCTTTTTCCGCCGTGATCGACCCACAAGGACACCACATGGCCCCCCACATCGACGTGGACGCAACACCGCCTACCCGTACCGAATCCGACTCGCTCGGAAGTCTCGAGATCCCGTCCGAGGCCTACTGGGGCATCCACACTGCCCGTGCGCTGGAGAACTTTCCGATCGCGAAGCGGCCGATCTCGGTCTATCCGGAGCTCGTGCGAGCGCTGGCGATGGTGAAGCAGGCATCCGCCCGTGCCAATCGCGAGATCGGTGTGCTGGACGCCGACAAGGCCGACCTGATCGATCGTGCCGCTCAGCGCGTCATCGACGGTGAATTCCACGACCAGTTCGTCGTGGGCGTGATTCAGGGCGGCGCGGGCACGTCGACCAATATGAACGCGAACGAGGTCATCACGAACGTCGCGCTCGAGATGGCGGGACGGACGAAGGGCGACTACGCGTTCCTGTCGCCGATCGATCACACGAATCGCAGCCAGTCGACGAACGACGTCTATCCCACCGCCATCAAGGTGGGGTTGAGCCTGTCGCTCGTGAGCTTGCTGGAGGAGCTCGACCTGCTGCGCCGCTCATTCCTCGCGAAGGCCACCGAGTTCCACGATGTGCTCAAGGTGGGACGGACACAGCTGCAGGATGCCGTGCCGATGACGCTGGGGCAGGAGTTCAACGGTTTCGCCACCACCCTCGGTGAGGACTACCACCGCCTGCGCGAGAACGCCCATCTGCTGACCGAGGTCAACATGGGCGCGACCGCGATCGGCACGGGAATCACGGCCCACCGCGGCTACGCGCAGTCGGTCGTGCGTCACCTCAGCGGCATCTCGGGTCTGCCGCTGGAAACCGCTGCCGACCTGGTCGAATCCACAAGCGACACCGGTGGATTCATGTCGTTCATGGCCTCACTCAAACGCAACGCGATCAAGCTCTCGAAGATCTGCAACGACCTGCGGCTGCTCTCGTCCGGCCCGCAGGCGGGGCTCGGCGAGATCAACCTGCCCGCTCGGCAGGCGGGGTCGAGCATCATGCCCGGCAAGGTCAACCCGGTGATTCCCGAAGTCGTCAATCAGGTCGCTTTCGCGGTGGCGGGAGCGGATGTCACGGTCACGATGGCCGTCGAGGGCGGGCAGCTGCAGCTCAACGCGTTCGAACCGGTCATCGCGCACTCGATCTTCCAGTCGATCACCTGGATGCGTCAGGCCATGTGGACCCTGCGTGTCAACTGCATCGACGGCATCACGGCCAACCGCGACCGGCTCGGCGCGATGGTGGGCTCGTCGGTCGGCGTCGTGACGGCGCTTACTCCGTTCATCGGGTACGCGGCATCCGCTGCTCTGGCCAAGACCGCCCTGCTGACCGGACGAAACGTCGGCGATCTGGTCGTCGAGGCGGGACTGATGTCGGCGGAAGAGGTCGCCAAACAACTCTCGCCCGCGCGGCTCTCGGGTCTCGAGGCGGTCACCGCGGCGATTCCGGTCATCGTCGCGGCCGAGGATCTCTGAGGATCGCCGGAGCCGCTTCCTCCCGCTCCACCGCCGAACCGATAGGTTCGAGCGCGTACCGACGAGAGGACTTTTCATGACCGACGCCAACGGACCCGCAGACCACACCCCGCCGCCGCCCGCCTATCCGACAGCACCGCCCGCACCGGCCGGCGCAGCTCCCGGCGCTCCGATCCCGGGCAAGACCCTCGGTATCGTCGCGCTGATCGTCGCTTTCTTCGCGAACTTCATCGGCCTGATCCTCGGCATCGTCGCGCTCGTCCAGAGCCGCAAGGCCGGCGTCAAGAACACCCCCGCGGTCTGGGCGATCATCGTCGGCTCCGTGCTCTTCGTGCTGAGCATCATCATCGGCATCATCGTGATCGTGGCAATCACCGCCGCCGCGGGCTTCGCCACAGAAGCCATCACTGCGTGTGACGCAGTGGACTACGTGGGAACGGTGATCGTCCAGGGCATCGAGGTGGACTGCTCCACGATCGAGTCATAACCCCCGACCGCGAACGTCCGGTCGTTGAGCGAGCGGCGCTCGTCGAAACGCGTCGTCGTGTCGGTGCGTTTCGACTCGGCGTTTCGCGGCTCGCTCAACGACCGGGGCGTCAGTCGAGGATGCGGCAGTGCGTCGTCAGCTCGCCGATACCGTCCACGCCGACCGTGACGGTCGAGCGGTCGCGGAGAAAGATCTGCGGGTCGCGCGAATAACCCGCGCCACCCGGGCTGCCGGTCGAGATGAGGGTGCCGGGCAACAACGTTGTCGTGCCGGAGAGGTGCGAGATGAGCGTCGCGACCGAGCGCACCATCTGATTCGTTGACGCATCCTGAACCGTATGTCCATCGACGACGGCCCAGATGTGCAGGTCTTGCGGGTCGGGGATCTCATCCGCCGTCACTACGAACGGGCCCGTGGGGGTGAAGCCGTCGAACGACTTGCAGCGCGACCACTGCGCCTCCGAGAACTGGATGTCCCGCGCGGTGATGTCGTTGACGACCGTGTACCCCCACACATGATCCAGAGCGTCCTCGGGTGAGACGTCGCGAGCGGGGGCGCCGATGATCACGCCGAGTTCCGCCTCGTAGTCGACGGACTCGCTGAGAGTCCGAGGCCAGGAGGTGGTCTGCTCGTGGCCCGTCAGCGAATTCGGCCAGAGGCTGAAGACCGTCGGCGCGGCATCCGTCTTCAGTCCCAGCTCGCTCGAGTGCGCAGAGTAGTTCAGTCCGATCGCGAGGATGAGCGGAGGGCGGTTCGAGATCGAGGCGAAGGTGACATCGGCGAGCCGATGCCGTGGCACGCCGGCCGGCGGCTGTTCCAACGCCCGGCGCACGCGCAGAAGCCCCTCCTGGCCCGATTCGATCAGGGACTGAAGGTCGGCGGGACCGTCCGAAACGAGATCGGGGATGGCGATGGCCTCGTCGCGCTCGACAACGGCAAGGACGGGAGAACTCGCCCCGGAGGGCACGATGTGGGCAAAACGCACACACCCACGCTACCCCGCGCGGGTTGCGGGGTCTCTGTCGCCGCCCTCTGAGTGAGCACGCCCGCCATAAGCTGGCCGGGTGACGTATGCGCCCCCGCCCTGGCCAGACCGCCCCGGTTCGCCCGACCCCGCCGCCTCGGTGCCGACCGCTGCGTCGTTCGTGTCGCCCCTCGCACAACCACAGCACGCCCCCGGGGCGTACATCCCGCCCTCGCCCGTACCCGTCTCCGGCTCGGTCGATTCGGTCCCCGCGTTGCCCCGGAAGGGGCGCCGGGTCTCGATCTGGCTGTTCGCACTCTTGGCCGTGCTGCTCATCGGGCTCGTCGGCTATTTCCTCACCTTCCTCGGTGCGAGCGCCTCCATCATCGGGATGATCGTGGCGCTCGTGCCGTTCGCCGTCGTGCTCTTCGCCGTGAGGACGATAGATCGATGGGAGCCCGAACCGCGCGGACTCGTCGTGTTCGCGGTCGCCTGGGGCGCGATCGCCTCGGTCGGGATCGCGCTGCTCGTCGACCTGGGCATCATCCTGCTGATCGGAAACAGCGACTCGTCCGCCCGGGACCTGTTTTCGACCGTCGTGCAGGCTCCTGTCGTCGAAGAGGTCGCGAAGGCTCTCGGCCTGTTGCTGATCTTCGTGACCGCCCGTCGCGCGATAGATGGCCCCGTGGACGGCATCGTGTACGGCGCTCTGGTGGGTGCGGGCTTCGCCTTCACCGAGAACATCCAGTACTTCGCGATCAGCTATCTCGACGGGGGAGCGGGGGACCTCACGGCGACGTTCTTCGTTCGCGGCATCCTCTCGCCCTTCGCTCACGCCATGTTCACCGCCGTGGCCGGCTTCGCGCTGGGGCTTGCAGCCAGACGCGGCGCGACGGGCGGTCGAGCCCTGGGGGCACTCGGTCTGGGGCTGATCGGGGCGATCGCACTCCACGCGTTCTGGAACGGGTCGGCGATGCTCGGCGACTTCTTCGGCCTCTACCTGACGCTCCAGGTTCCGCTCTTCATCGGATTCATGCTCGGAATCCTGGCTCTCCGCCGCGAAGAAGCACGCCTCACCCACGCACGCCTCGGCGAATACGCCTCGGCGGGATGGTTCACCGCGCAAGAGGTCGACATGCTCGCCACTCCCGCGGGGCGCCGCGAGGCACTCCGGTGGTCGAAGACGCTCCGCACCGATCGCTCGCCGATCATGCGCGCCTTCATCGCCGACGCCACCGCGCTGGCCGCGGCGCGCCAGCGCGCGATCTCGGGACGGGATGCCTCGGCCGCCGAAGACGAACGCGTGCTGCTCGCTCGCACGGCCGCGGCGCGGGCCTCGCTTCTATCGATCTGAGGCTGCCTCCGGTCGCCCGGGGAATGACTCAGCGCCCGGTGCCGCGGCGATGCCTGCGTGTCTACCGGGCGCTGAGTTGGCCTGCATTGAGTCTGCCCCCGGCCTGTGAAGGTGTCAAGAGTGCTCGGGGCGGCTTTGACCCGACATCAGCGGTCCGGTTGGATGGAGTCATGACTGCAGACCGCACAAAGCCCACGTTCGACGCCCCCGAGGGCCCCGCGCCCGAGACCCTGGTCGTCCGCGACATCATCGTCGGAGAGGGTGCCGAGGCGAAACCCGGCGATACCGTGACCGTGCACTACGCGGGTGTCGAGTACGACTCGGGTGAAGAGTTCGACTCGTCGTGGAGCCGGGGCGAAAGCATCCAGTTCCCGCTCCGTGGCCTGATCCAGGGTTGGCAGGACGGCATCCCGGGTATGAAGGAAGGCGGACGTCGCGAGCTCGTGATCCCTCCGCACCTCGCCTACGGGCCGGCGGGCGGGCACTTCCTCGGCGGAAAGACCCTCATCTTCATCATCGATCTGATCAAGGTCGGCTGACACGTTCCCACGGAAAGGCTCGGCGCCGCGATTCGCGCGCCGAGCCTTTCCGTGTTCCGCGGCAATCCGAGCTTCGGATCCGTCGAAAAAATCTTCATTCACGGGAATAGAGCCGAGCGCGTAGCCGTTGGGTCCCACGAACCGCCGGAATCCCGGCCCACCGAACCGAAGGACGAAAATGACCGATACCACCGCCACCCCCATCGAGTTCCCCGGCTACAAGGCCGGCACCTGGACCCTCGACCCCTCGCACAGCGAGGTGCAGTTCAGCGTCCGCCACATGATGATCTCGAAGGTGCGCGGCACGTTCGGCGTCAAGTCCGCCACCCTGACGGCCCCCGAGAACCCGCTCGAGGCCACGGTCGAGGCCACGGTCGACGTCGCGTCGGTCGACACGAAGGACGAGGGTCGCGACAACCACCTTCGCTCGGCCGACTTCTTCGACGTCGAGACCTACCCGACCATGGAGTTCCGCTCCACCGGTGTCCGCATCGAGAACGGCGACTTCCTGGTCGACGGCAACCTGACGATCAAGGACGTCACCAAGCCCGTCACGTTCGACTTCGACTTCGGCGGCTTCGGCACCGACCCGTGGGGCAACTACAAGGCCGGCGCGACCGCCAAGGCCGTCATCAACCGCGAGGACTTCGGCCTGACCTGGAACGCCGCCCTCGAGACCGGTGGCGTGCTCGTCGGCAAGGACGTCACGATCGAGCTCGACCTGCAGGGCGCCCTCGCGGCCTGATCCTGTTGCGGGGTTCTCCCCGCGAACGCAGAAGGACGGATGCTTCGGCATCCGTCCTTCTGTCGTTTCCGACTTAGGGCCGACGGCGGCCGAGGCGCAGGCGATCCTGGGCGAGCAGGATGCCGAGGAAGACGACGAGCGCCCCGGCCGGTTCGTTCCACGAGAGCGGTTCGCCCAGCACGATCAGGCCGAGGGCGACGCCGACGACGGGCGTGAGGTAGGTGACCGTCGACGCGCGGGTCGGGCCCCATGCGCGCAGGGCGTTCTGGTTCCAGATGTAGGCGATGCCGGTGCCGAGGCATCCGAGAAGCAGGATGCTCGCGACGATCCAGGGGTTGAGCGTGACCTCGCCGAGCGCAACGACGGGGGTGAGGACGAGCATGATCAGCGCGGCGATGCCGATGTTGAGGAACGAGAACATCAGGGCGCTCATGCCTGAGTTGGAGACGAACTTGCGCATGTACGCGAGGCTGAATCCGTAGCAGGCGGTGGCGCCGAGGATCGCGAGCTGGGCGATCAGGCTCTGGTCGAGATCGAGACCCTCCCACGGAGCGATGAGCACCATCACACCGAGGATCCCGACCACGATCCCCGCGATCTGCATGCCCTTGAGACGTTCGACGCGGAACAGCAGGCCCGCCATGACCGCCGTCATGATGGGCGTCGTGGCGTTGTAGATGCTGGCGAGACCCGACGTGACGTGCTGCTGTGCCCACGAGAACAGCAGGAATGGGATCACGCAGAACGTGATCGCGAGCACGGTCATGTGCATCCAGACGCGCGGAACCCGCGGCAGGCGCTCGCGGCGCAGCGAGACGAAGATGCCGAGCGTGATCGCCCCGAGAACGAGGCGCGACCACGCGACCTGGCCGGGCGACATGCCCTCGAGGGCCACCTTCATGAACAGGAAGCTCGAGCCCCAGACGATGCCGGTCAGGGCGAACTGCAGGGCGATCCAGGCGTTGGACGGTCCGGCGATGGATCGCGCCGGGGCGGCCGCGGGGGAGCCGGACGACGGGGCGGCCGAGCGTTTGATCGGGGGCGGGGTGGTGCTCACCGGCTGACTCTAGCCCCGGCATCCGACGTCCACGGGCGTCAACGGATGCCGCGTCCGGAATCCGCCGACGTTCGGCCGTCTCGCGACGATGCGCGAGGCCCGCGCGGGCCCTTGTCAGGGGTCAGGGCTGCGGGTCGAGCGCGTCGTACGCACGGAACCGCGGGCTACGGCGCACCAGCAGTGCCACGAGGGTGACGATGATGAACCCTCCGATGAGAGGCGGGAACCACAGCGCTGTCACGGTTGCCAGCGTGCCGGCGTAGAGCGCACCCAGGCGCGGGCCGCCCGCCACGACGACCATGAAGACGCCCTGCAGGCGTCCGCGGATCGCGTCGGGCACCGCGGACTGCATCATCGTCTGCCGGTAGATCGCGCTGACGTTGTCGGCCGCGCCCGTCACCGCCAGCAGGATCATCGAGAGGGCGATGAGGGGGATGTTCGCGACATCCTCGCCCAGACCCGCGGGTGCGAACACCCCGAACGCCGCGGCGAGGAGTATGCCACCGAAGCCCGCCGTGGCCGCGCCGAACACCAGGATCGACCGTTCGATGCCGAGACCCTGCCGCCGGACGCGCCCGATCGGTCCCGAGAACAAGCTGGAGAAGAATGCTCCGGCCGCGATAGCGGCGGTCAGGACGCCCGTCGTGATCGCCCCGCCGCCGAGAAGCACCGCACCGATCGCGGGGAAGAGGGCGAGGGGGTGGCCGAAGGTCATCGCGACGATATCGAGGAGGTACTGCAACCGGATGTTCGGAGCCTGCTTGAGGAACGCCCATCCGTCGGCGAGGGAGCGCAATCCCGGTCGGACGGTGACACCTTCGGGGCGGATGCGCGGCAGGGTCCAGAGTCCGAGGAACAGGGTCAGCATCAGCACGACGTCGACCGTGTAGGTCCACGGATATCCGACGAACGCGACCAGGACACCCGCGAGCGCCGGCCCGGCCATCACCATGATGCCGACCGTGATGCCGCTGAGCGCCGCCGCCGCGGGCAGCAGCTCGCGCGGGACGAGACGCGGCGTGATGGCGGACTTCGTGGCCGAGACGATCGAGTTGGCCGAGGAGTTGACGATCGAGAGCACGAACAGCCACGCCACCGTTTCGTTGCCCGTCCACGCCAGAACCGCGAGCAGCAGCGTGGAGACCCAGGTGATGGATGCCGCGATCAAGGCGACCGCGCGACGGTCGAAGTAGTCGGCGAGCATGCCCCCGTACAGCCCCGCCAGGACCATCGGAACGAGCCCGGCCACGGCGATCATGGCGACCGCCAGCGTCGATCCCGTCAGCTCGAAGACGTGCAGCATGACCGCGACGATCGTCAGCTGACCGCCGAGGCCCGCGAGGGTCGATCCGATCCACAGTCGGGCGAAGGCCGGGCTCTGGGTGAGGGGGCGCAGATCGATGAAGTGTTCGCGGCGCAGTCGCGCCATCACCTATCCGCCCCGTGTTGCACCCCACGAGGTTAGCCGAGCTCCGGCATCCGCTCGTCCGTCGTTCCATCAACTGGTAGACTCTGGAGGTTGCCGTTCGATCGGCCGCGGATAAAGAGAGCTCACGCATCAGGCGATGGGCGCCGCGCAATGAAGAGAAAGGGGATCCCCTCTATGCCGCTTGAATTCGAAGCCAAGAAGGCGATCATCGAAGAGTACGCGACGCACCCCGGTGACACCGGATCCCCCGAGGTGCAGGTCGCGATGCTGACGCAGCGCATCAAGGACCTCACAGAGCACCTGAAGGAGCACAAGCACGACCACCACTCGCGTCGTGGTCTGTTCCTGATGGTCGGTCAGCGCCGTCGTCTGCTCGGCTACCTCCAGGACATCGACATCAACCGCTACCGCGCGTTGATCGAGAAGCTGGGGCTGCGCCGCTAAGTCGCACCAGCGTTCAATCGCTTTCTCGAAGGCCCGTCCCACGGTGTGGGGCGGGCCTTCGTCTTGCCCGGGCGCGGGTTCCCCGGCGGGGGTGGCGGGCGGATGAGCCCCCCGGGGGTGTGCAGCGCAGAGGCCCCGGTATAAGGTCCCGGGTATGGGGTTCTCGCTGGGGAGCGGAAGACGAGCACGGATGCTGTGGGCGCGTGTCGTCGCGGGCACCGTCATGACGATCCTGGCGTCGGGGGTGGCGCTCGTCGGCGTCGCCTCCGCGAGCGCAGCGTCTGCGAGCCAACCGGTTACGGCCGCCGTCGAAGGTCCGCTGGCTTGCGATGACCTGCTGAGCCCCGGCATCCTCGCCGATGTTGCCGCCCGAGGGTTCGTGCCGACCGAGAACGCCACCCCGCTGTTCCCCGCGGAGGGCCGGCAGTGCTGGTGGGCGGATCCGAACGCCCTGCGCGGCCAGGCCTTCGCCGTCGGTTACATCGAGCTCACCCCCGAGCAGGCCGCTGCCGAGGGCGAGCGCTTGCTGGCGACGGGACGGTTCGCACGTGTCGATATCGACGGCACCAACGCAGACGTCGCAGAAGGAGCCGACGTCATCTACCGCGCCATCCCGGCCGAATTCACGAATATGGCCGAGGAGGTCGACCCGAGCTTCCGCTTTCACTACGCCGACGGGTACTGGTTCTTCGTCTACGACCCGACCGCGCAGCTCGAAGAGGGTGTCGAGCAACTGCAGGCCGTCTACAACTGGGGTGATGTCCTCGCGGCGGACCTCCAGTCGAACGTGCTGGCGGCGTTCGTTGCCGAGCCCGCCGTCGTGGAGGAAGAGACCGAGTTCGAGCCCATCCCGGCACCCACCCCCGACGGCTTCAGCGCGACGACGCCGTCGACGCTCAGCGGCCTGCGTACGGCGGCGGAGGTGGACTTCGGCCCCGCTGCGGTCGGCGGATGCATCGCGGCCGCGCTCGTGCTCGTGGCGCTGATCGGCCTGCCCGGTCGCCTGGTCGATTCGGCGCTGTCAGCTCGCTACGACGAGTGGGGAGGGATGCTTCGGCCCGTGTTCCGGCCGCTGCGGATGCGGATGCGCGCCCTGGCCCGTGCCGTCGAAAACCTGCCGACGGTCGTGGTGGTCGGCGGGGGAGTCGTACTCGCCGCGCTCTTCGCCGCGGTCGTCGAGCCCGATTTCGGTCTGAACGGGGGCTCCGTACGGCTGTTGCTATCGCTTGTCGGGGCGTTCCTGATCGAGAACGTGGCGGGCCTGGTCGTGTTGGCGTGGTGGCTCGGGCGCAGGGGAGCCCCGGCGCGTCTCCGTCTCCGGCTCGGGTCTTTGCTCGTCGTGCTGGTCACGGCGCTGGCGAGCCGGGTCGCCGGGTTCGACCCCGGCTTCGTCTTCGGGTTGGTCTTCGGTCTGGCGTTCGTGGGTGAGATGTCGGCACGACGTGATGGCAATGGCGATACCCCGAGCAGACGCGACGTCGACCAGGCACTCGGCGAGGCGACCTGGCTCCTCATCGCCGGGGTTACTTCCTGGCTCGTCTACAGCGTCGCAGTCGGGCTCGCATTCGGCACAACAGGGGGAATGATCGGCCTGTTGGTCGTCGAGCTCTTCGCGGGACTCGCGGTCGGATGCCTCGCGGCCCTGTTCCTCGTTCTGCTGCCCCTGCCGGGGTTGATCGGGGCGACGCTCTGGGCGCACAGCCGCATCCGCTGGGCGATCGCCGAGGCGGTCGCGATCGGCGTCTTCCTCTTCATCGTCCTCCCGCTCCCGGCGAGCTGGACGACCGTCGATACCCCGTTCGCTCTGTGGGTGGCGATGTTCGCGATCTATGCCGTCCTCGCGGTGGCGTTGTGGGCCGTGCTGACGTACACGCCCTCGCGATGGATCGCGGCGCGGACGCGGCCCGAAGTGCCCGGTCCCTCGGCATCCGAGGCACTGAACTCCGACGCGCGCAGCTGATCTATCCCCGCTGACGCTTCACGGGATCCGATTTGAAGTGTGCGTGCTCGCGGGAGTATCGTCCCGTAAGTGAGGGTTGCCTAACCTCATAAACGGATGCTCCGAAAGCACTCCGGATTCCTCGAAAACCCCGAAAGCCGCGCGATAGCACCGTGTTCGCCACCTTCCTCATCGGCCTGCGTGAAGGCCTCGAAGCCGCCCTCGTCGTCGGCATCCTTGTGGCCTACCTGTCTCGGCTCGGTCGTCGCGACGTGCTGCCCCGGCTGTGGATCGGCGTCGGACTCGCCATTGCCCTGTCGGTGGCACTGGGCGCGATCTTCACCTTCGGTGCGTTCGCCCTGACCTTCGAGGCTCAGGAGATCATCGGCGGGCTGTTGTCGCTGGCCGCCGTCGCCATGGTGACGTGGATGATCTTCTGGATGCAGCGGGCCGGGCGCACGCTCAAGAACACCCTGCACGCCGAGATCGACCGCGCGCTCGCCAGCACGACGCTGTGGGGGCTCGTCGCGATCGGTTTCATCTCCGTCGCCCGCGAGGGGATCGAGACGACGCTGCTGCTGTGGACCATGGTGCAGTCGTTCGGCAATGCGCCCGAAGCCCTGCTCGGTGCGCTGCTCGGTCTGCTGACGGCCGTCGTGCTCGGCTGGCTGCTCGCGCGCGGGATGCTGCGGCTCGATCTTCGCCGATTCTTCACCTGGACCGGCGCCTTCCTCATCGTCGTCGCGGCGGGCGTGCTCGCGTACGGTATCCACGACCTGCAAGAGGCGGGGGTTCTGCCCGGGCCGTTCACCGCCCTCGCGCCGATCGATCCCACCACCGGCGCGGTCGCGGTTGGCTGGGTCGGCTTCCCCTTCGGATGGGCGTTCGACGTCAGCGCCGCGATCACGCCCGGTGGGCCGCTGGCCGCGATCCTGCAGGCGACGGTCGGCTTCATGCCCCGGATGTCGTGGCTGCAGGTGATCGCCTGGGTCGCGTATGTCGGGGTCGTCGCTTTTGTGTTCGTGCGCAATGTCCGCGCGCACACGCCCTCGGTTGCAGCAGCTCCGACAGCCGCGACATCCGCCCCGAAGTCCACTCCGTCATCCGCCGCACCGGTCGCCCCGGCATCCGCTCATGCTTCCCCTTCGTCACCCGACCCCACTCAGCAAGGAGCACTATGACCGCCCACAGGATCTTCGCGAGAGGCCTGACGACGACCGCCGTTGCCGCCGTTGCTGCCCTGGCGCTCGCCGGTTGCGTCGCCAAGGCGGATGTCGCGGCTGCCGACGCCATCACCGTGTCGTCGACCGACGCCGGGTGCGATGTCTCGGCGACGACGGCATCGAGCGGCACCCTCGCCTTCGACGTGACGAACGAGGGTGATCAGATCACCGAGTTCTACCTGTTGGCCGAGGACGGGCTGCGGATCGTCGGCGAGGTCGAGAACATCGCCCCGGGCGCGTCACGGACCCTCACCGTCGTCGCGCAGCCGGGCGAGTACTTCACGCTCTGCAAGCCGGGCATGATCGGTGAGGGCGTCGGCCGTGCGGGCTTCTCTGTCTCGGGTGACTCGGTCGCGATCGATGGCCCGGACGCCGAGCAGAAGCAGCAGGCGGTCGACCTGTATGCCGCGTTCGTGAAGGATCAGGTGGAGCAGCTCGTTCCCGCGGTCGAAGAATTCACAACGGCCTACGCGACCGGGGACGACGACACCGCCCGCGCCTTGTTCCCGCAGGTGCGCGCGTTCTACGAGCGCATCGAGCCGGTCGCTGAGGCGCTCGGCGATCTCGATCCGCGGATCGACTACCGCGAGGTCGACGCCGTTGCCGAGGGGCTGGATTGGACGGGCTTCCACCGCATCGAGAAGGACCTCTGGGTTCCCGCGCTCGACGCGTTGAATGCGGACGGCGAAACCTCGGCCTGGCAGGACTGGACCCCGTCGACGACCGAGGAACGCGCCGCCTTCGGCGATGAACTGGTCGCCGATATCCAGGAGCTCGACACCTACGTCCACTCCGACGACTTCCAGGAGGCGCTCGACGCGCAGGGTGTCGCGGGCCTGTCGAATGGCGCCATCGCGCTGCTGGACGAGGTTGCGACCGGCAAGATCTCGGGTGAGGAGGACTGGTGGTCGGGAACCGATCTCTGGGACTTCGCGGCAAACGTCGAGGGCTCCAAGATGGCGTTCTCGCTCGCGCGCGACTTCGCGGCATCGAAGGGCGACGAGGGCGCGTCGCTCGTCCAAGAGATCGACGCGGGCTACGCCGACCTCGAGGCATCCCTCGCGAAGCACGGATCACTCGCCGACGGTTTCGTGAACTACCGTGAGCTGACCGACGACGACAAGCGCGAGTTCACCGATCTGATCAATGCCCTCGCCGAGCCGCTTTCGCAGCTCACGGTGACCGTTCTGGAGTGATGTGAGCGAACCAATTCCGCCGACGGGCGGGACGGATGCCGGGGCCCCCTCTGTGGGTGCCCCGGCATCGCCGTCCGGCGAAGAGCCCCGTCCCGGCCTGTCACGTCGCGGGCTGCTCGGTCTGCTCGGCGCTGGTGCGGCGGGCATCGCCGTCGGTGGCGCGGGCGGTGTCGCCGGGGGCCTGGCGATCTCGAGCGCCACGGCCTCGGGCGCCGGGGGAGGCGCGGAGGGCGTGCACGCTTTCTTCGGTGCACACCAGGCCGGGATCGTGACGCCCGTCCAGGACCACCTGCATTTCGCGGCCTTCGACATGATGGCGCGCACGAACCGGGACGATCTGATCAGCCTGCTGCAGGACTGGTCCTATGCGGCCGCGCGAATGACGCAGGGACTCGACGTCAGCGCCACCGGCTCGGTCGGCGGATCGCTCGAGGCTCCGCCGGACGACACGGGTGAGGCGCTCGGGCTGCCGGCCAGCTCGCTCACCATCACGATAGGGGTGGGTCCGAGTCTCTTCAGCAACGCGGACGGCGACCGGTACGGCATCGCCTCGCAGAAACCCGCGGGACTCGAGCGGCTGCCCGCATTCCTCGGTGACGATCTCGACCCGGCCCGGAGCGACGGGGACCTCTGCATCCAGGCGTGCGCCGACGACCCCCAGGTCGCCGTGCACGCGATCCGTAACCTCAGCCGTATCGCTTTCGGTCGCGCCCGCATCCGTTGGTCGCAGCTCGGATTCGGCCGCACCTCGATGACCACGACCTCGCAGGCGACGCCGCGCAACCTGTTCGGGTTCAAGGACGGCACGGCGAACATCCTCGCCGACGACACGGCCGGACTCGACGAGCACGTCTGGGTCTCAGCCTCCGACGAACCGGCTTGGATGACGGGCGGCTCATACCTGGTGGCACGCAAGATCGCGATGATCATCGAGTCGTGGGACCGTGTGCGTCTCTCCGAACAGCAGCGCATCATCGGCCGGTCCAAGGGCGAGGGTGCTCCGCTCTCGGGTGGTGGCGAGTTCACCGAACCCGACTTTCGGGCGACGGATGCCTCGGGTCAGACGGCGATCGACGCCGCCAGTCACGTGCGGCTGGCACATCCGAGTCTCAACGGCGGCGTCCGGATCCTGCGGCGCGGCTACAACTTCGTCGACGGCAACAACGAACTCGGCCGTCTCGATGCGGGACTGTTCTTCCTCTCGTACCAGCGCACGCCCGAGCGGTACGTGACGATCCAGCGCGCGCTGTCGACGGACGTGATGAACGAATACATCCGCCACGTCGGGTCGGGTATCTGGGCGATCCCGCCCGGAGCGGATCAGGCATCCTTCGTCGGCGCCGGATTGTTCACCTGAGCGATCGCTAGGGCGATTCGCGCGGTGCCGGCCGTCGCGAGCCCGTGGGGTCGGAGCGTCGTCCCTCGCGCTTCGCGAGTCCGGGATCCGAGAACAACCAACCGGGTCGCGGCTCGACCAGAGGCCGGAAGATTCGCCGCACCGGGCTGGTCGCGAGACCCAGGGCGATGAGGATCGACACGACCACGACGATCGGGAGCCACAGCCACGTCGGTTCGAGATTGCGGAGAACCCCCGACTCACGGAAGGGGTAGAGCACGAACGAGTGCAGCAGGTAGACGTACATCGTGTACTGCCCGAAGTGCGTCCACCACGTGTTCCGGCGCGGTACGAGCACGAGGAATGCCGCGCTCAGGATGAGCGCCACCGCCATGAGCGCCAGTCGCACACCGCCGGCCCACCACTGCGTTCCGCCGAGATCGGCGTAGGCGTCGTCGTAGAACAACCAGGTACGGAGGTTCATCTGCTCCCAGGCGTCGACGTAGAACCAGGCAACAAACGCTGCGACCGCGAGTGCCGCGATGGCGGCGACCACGACGAGCGGCGAGCGTGAACGCAGCAGTCGCAGTCGGTCGACGATGTCGTGCTCGCGCAACCACCAGCCGAGCGTGAAGAAGGGCAGGAGCCCGAGCGTGCGGGACAGCGAGAACGTCGAATCGATGTTGGGCAGGTACCCGGCGCCGATCGAGATGAGCACGGTCCACAGCAGGGGCCAGCGGAGCAGAGCCAGGTAGGGCAGCACGAGCCGGAAGATCCCCAGGGCTAGCAAGAACCACAGCGTCCACGACGGCTGACTGAGGTTGGGCGTGCCGTCGCCTTCGACGATCCACTTCGTCAGCGTCCACAGGCCCTCGAAGATCACATAGGGGAGCAGGATGTCGGTGATGACCCGTGCCATCTGCCGATGCGATGGGGTTCCGGCCTTCGAGAAGTATCCCGAGATGATGGCGAACGCGGGCATGTGGAACGCGTAGACGACCAGGTACAGTGCCAGCGCGATGTCGGAGTCGTAAGTCAGCCGTTGCACGGAGTGGCCGAGAACGACAAGCACGATGCAGGCGAACCGTGCGTTGTCCCAGAAGGGGACGCGCTTCGAGGCGCCCGATGCGCGGGGCCGGGCGGTCGCGCCGGTGCTGGCGCCACCGTCGGCGCCGGAGGGGCGTGGAGTCGCGTCGCTCATGGGCGTGCCCACACTACCGTGGCGGGGCGCACACACGGCGGGGGTTGCGTCCCGGTATTCTCGCGTCGAGGTGAGGTGTTCATGACCGTGATCGACGACGCACCCGGCCGGGATCGGGCGATCCCCGACCTCGATTGGCGCGTGTTCCCGGACGGTACGGTTCGCGACGTTCTCGAGGCGCCGAGCGGGTCGCTCGCCCGGGTGCGGCTCGGGCCGAACGATGGTCCCCGGGTTCTTCTCTTCCCCGGCGTGACGGGGTCGAAAGAGGACTTCGTCCTGATGTTCCCCCTGCTGGCGGCCGCGGGCTACCGGGTCGAGTCGCTCGACCTCGCGGGCCAATACGAGTCGTGGCAGGCGGGGCCGGCGAATCTGCACCCGCCCCGCAGCCGGTACGATTACCGGCTTTTCGCGGACGACATGATTGCGGCTCTCGAGGATGGCACGGCGCCCGTGCATGTGCTCGGGTACAGCTTCGCGGGTCTCGTCGCCCAGCAGGTGCTCGTCGAGCGTCCCGACCTGTTCGCGAGCCTGACGCTGTTGTCGACCCCGCCCGGTTCGGGACAGGTGTTCCGCGGCGTCAAGCGCATCGGTCGCTGGAGCGCCGGGGCATCCCCGCGCACGGGTGCGGCACTGCTGATGTGGGGCATCCGCAACAACCTCAATCGGGTCCCGCCGCGGCGGATCGCTTTCGTGCGCGAGAGGTTTGCCCTCACGCGGCGCGACAGCGTCAACGACATCGTCGGCCTCATGATGACGACGCCGGATGTGTCGGCGGATGTCGCCGCCCAGCCCATCCCGAAGCTCGTGGCGGTCGGGGAGCGCGATCTCTGGCCGAGTGTCGAGTACGCCAACTATGCGCGCGCGATCGGCGCGGAACTGCGCCTCTATTCGACGGGCCACAGCCCGTGCGAAACAACGCCGCACCAACTCACCCGTGACATGCTCGCAATGTTCGACACCGCCCGCTGACACCGCCCCCCGGCATCCACTTCGCCGAGACACCCTTTGTGCGCCGAGACACCCCGTGGCAAGGGTGGTTTCGTCGCACAAAGGGTGTTTCGCCGGTAGAGAGCGGATGCGCGGAGCACGGACATCCGTCCCGCCGCGTTCGCGACACCGCGGGAATAACCTGGACGTACACGCGTTACACGAGATACATTCACTTGAATAAATGCGTGAGCGAGATCCCAGACCGAGATCCCGAACGCAGAGGGAGAAGGATCGTGGACGACAACACCACAACACCTGCCGTCGGACAGGCCGTGCAGTTCGGCATCTTCACGGTGAGCGACATCACCGAAGACCCGACCACGGGACAGACGCCGAGCGAGGCGGAGAAGATCCGCAACACCATCGCCATCGCCAAGCACGCGGAAGAGGTCGGTCTCGACGTCTTCGCCCTGGGCGAGCACCACAACCCGCCGTTCTGGTCGTCGTCCCCGACGACCACGCTCGGCTACATCGCCGCGCAGACCGAGCGGCTGCTGCTCTCGACCGCGACCACGCTCATCACCACGAACGACCCGGTGAAGATCGCCGAGGATTACGCGATGCTGCAGCACCTCGCCGGCGGTCGCGTCGACCTGACCCTCGGGCGCGGCAACACCGGGCCCGTCTATCCCTGGTTCGGTCAGGACATTCGTCAGGGAGTCCCGCTGGCGATCGAGAACTACGCGTTGCTGCACAAGCTGTGGCGCGAGGACGTCGTCGACTGGGAGGGTCGCTTCCGCACACCCCTGCAGGGCTTCACCTCGACGCCGCGTCCGCTCGATGACGTGCCCCCGTTCGTCTGGCACGGGTCGATCCGCACCCCCGAGATCGCTGAGCAGGCCGCCTATTACGGCGACGGATTCTTCGCGAACAACATCTTCTGGCCCGCGGAGCACTACCAGCGCCTGATCGGGCTCTACCGTCAGCGGTTCGAGCACTACGGGCACGGCACCGCCGCGCAGGCGATCGTCGGCCTCGGCGGCCAGGTGTTCATGCGCGCCAACTCGCAGGACGCCGTGCGTGAGTTCCGTCCCTACTTCGACAACGCGCCCGTTTACGGACACGGCCCGAGCCTCGAGGACTTCTCGGAGATGACCCCGCTCACCGTCGGGTCCCCTCAGCAGGTCATCGACCGCTACGCGGGCATGCGCGACCTGTTCGGCGACTACCAGCGTCAGCTGTTCCTCATCGATCACGCGGGTCTACCGGTCAAGACGGTGCTCGAGCAGCTCGACATCCTGGGCGGCGAGGTCGTTCCGGTGCTCCGCAAGGAGCTCGCGAAGAACCGCCCCGCCGAGGTGCCGAACGCACCGACCCACGCCGCTCGAGTCGCGCTCGCCGCGGCCGGTGGTCTGCCGGTCGCGGGCGGAAAACTCGCCGCGCAGAAGTCCGAGCCGGTTGCGTCGGGATCGTCCTTCGGCGCAGCGGCGATGCGCCGGGGAGCCTGAGATGACCGCCCGGCGGATCGCGGTCGTGACCGCGGGACTGTCGAACCCTTCGACGACGCGCCTGCTCGGTGACCGGCTCGCCTCGGCGACGGTCCGTGAGCTCGCGGCGCGGGGGATCGAGGCCACGGTCGACGCGATCGAGCTGCGCGATTATGCGCACGACATCACGAACAACCTGCTGACGGGGTTCGCCCCGCCGGCGCTCGAGGCGGCCATCAACACGGTGGTCTCGTCGGATGCGCTGATCGCGGTGACGCCGATCTTCTCGACCAGTTACTCGGGCCTGTTCAAGTCGTTCATCGATGTGCTCGACCCCGACGCGCTGACCGGAAAGCCCGTGCTGATCGGGGCGAACGCGGGCACCCCGCGCCATTCGCTCGCAATCGACTACGCCATCCGTCCCCTGTTCGCGTACCTGCACGCGGACGCCATTTCGACGGGCGTGTTCGCTGCCTCGAGCGACTGGGGAGCCCAGGGCGATGGGGTCGCCTCGCTCGGCGACCGCATCGACAAGGCCGCACGCGAGCTGGCAGACACGATCGCCCGCCGCGACACCGTGGAGTCGACAGACCCGTTCGACCCGGCCAATTACCTCGGCGAGGGCCGCTCGTTCGGCCACCTCCTCGGCGGGCTCGCGGGGGAGTAGCCCCAGATCCTCCGCCGACTCTCGCCGAGTCCGCCGTTTATCGCCGAGTCCGCCCCTTGTACCCCGTGTACAGGGGGCGGA
>NZ_HG779698.1:0-391 GCF_000582705.2 Microbacterium sp. C448 | reverse complement strand
TGACCTCCCGCGGCAGCTAATGCCGTGTACCGGCTCACCGTTCCTGCTCGGAGCCGTCTTCCCAAAGTCGAGTGCTCGCCTCGAAAACAGCGGCGGACCGGATGCGCTGCCAGTTCTTTCCCCCACGGGCGAAGGTTGCGCGCACACCGGCAGGAACACGGTGTTCGGCGACGGGAGCGACCAGCCACCGGCACGGTCGCACGTGGATGAGGTCGACCTCCGCGGCCCCTGGGCGGGCGTCGTAATACCACTCGCCCTCAAGGCGCCCCAGCCACAGCAGGCCATCTGGATCGCTCGTCCACACGAAAGCGCCGTCCGGGGCGTCCGCGAACCGCGCGAGACGCGCGGCCAGTCGGTCGTCGCCGGTCGCGGTGATCCGGCTCACGGCATC
>NZ_HG779697.1:0-22594 GCF_000582705.2 Microbacterium sp. C448 | reverse complement strand
CCGCCGAGACCGCACAAGCCATGCGTGAGTGCCCGCTCCACCGCGGCACCCTCGACGGCTAAGGAGTGCCGGGAGCGCATCGGTGCACGGAAGACCGGTGCCTCATCGTCGGCGCTCATGCTCCTCCACGTTCGCACGCGTTGCTCGCTGTTCGGAGTAGGGCGGGTGGGACTTGAACCCACGATCGTCGGGTTATGAGCCCGCTGCCTTGACCAGCTTGGCCACCGCCCCGTAGGCAAAAGCCTAGCGTTCGTCAGACGAGAGGATCGGGACCCGCGCCATCGTCCATCCTGGGCCGCGTCGAACCGCCACTGGATGTCGATCCCCCGCGGAGGATCGGGAACTCTTGGCTGTGCGACAGAACCTGCGGGTGGAACCGCGCCAGCGTGATAACGCCCCACACGGCGATGGCGCCGGCGATGGCGAAGCCGATGAGCGCCCACAGGGGCGCCGCTCCGCCCTCGCCGAGCACGAGCAGACCGATCAGGACCGCGACCATGGGGTCGATTACCGTCAGACCCGCAATCACGAGGTCGGGCGGGCCAGACGAGTAGGCGGTCTGCACGAAGTAGGCGCCGAGACCCGCGGCCGCGAGCAGCGCGATCAGGCAGAGGAGCGTCAGCCACTCGAACTCGCCGGCCTGGATTCGCTTGATGACGACCTTGGCGAGCGTTGCGACGAAGCCGTAGACGACGCCGGCGCTCAGGATGTAGAACAACGCCCGCATCCGCTTGCGCAGCATGATCCAGAGCGCAATCATGACCACCAGTACGGCACCGAGCGTCACGAGTACCGTGATGAGTTCGTTCTCGCTGAGCGGCCGCTCGGTCGCGAAGATCGCAGCGATGATCACGAAGATGAAGATGCCGCCGACGCACGCGACGATCGCCATGAGAGATCGCCTGGTCGGCGCCAGGCCGCTCACGCGCGAGTTCAGCAGTGTCGTGACCACGAGCGCGATCGCACCCAGCGGCTGCACCACGATGAGCGGCGCAACGGTCAATGCGCCCAATTGGCACAGAATCGCCATCGCCAGCATCAGCGTGCCGACGACCCAGGAGGGGCGGGAGATCAGACGCGACATCTGCCGCATCGTCAAGCCGCTCGCGCCGTCCTGACCGCTCAGGCGCTCGACCTTCTCGACACCGCGGTGCTGGTACAGGGCACCGAACGACATGAAGACCGCGCCCGCGAGGGCCAGAGGAATGCCCAGGAGCAGGCCTGGATTCTGGAATGCGCCGACGAGCTGCTCGCCGACCTCTTCTACTGATCCCACCCACATCACGCATCGACACTAACCGAGGCAGATGCCGATGGGTCGAGGCGCTCCGGTTAGGCTCGAGACGTGGCCGTGCTCCCGATCGTGATCCTGGGTGATCCCGTCCTCCATTCCCCCGCCGCTCGCGTCGGTGTCGTGACCGCTGAGATCCGGTCTCTCGTCGCCGACATGTACGAGACGATGGATGCCGCACCCGGCGTCGGACTCGCCGCCCCGCAGGTGGGGGTACCCCTGCGGATCTTCGTCTATTCGTATGAGGACGATGAGGGTGCACCCTGGCGCGGTGTCGTCATCGACCCGGAGCTGTGGATCACACCGCCGGAACCGGGGCGCCCCGATCCGGATGAGGAGAGCGAGGGATGCCTGTCGTTCCCCGGTGAGCGTTTCCCGCTGCGCCGCGCCGACCGCGCCCTCGTCACGGGCACCGATCTCGAGGGCGCACCCGTGCGGCTCGAGGTGGATGGCTGGCGCGCGCGCATCCTGCAACACGAGTTCGATCACCTCGACGGGATCCTCTACGTCGATCGCATCGGCGACGCCGACGCCAAAACCGCCGCAAAGGTCGTGCGCAAGCGCGGCTGGGGCGTGCCCGGCCAGTCGTGGATGCCAGGCGTCGACGACCTCGACGCGTAGGGCGAGCCGCGTAGCCCGCGCCTTGCGCCCACCGCCCGATCGGCGCGTAGGCTCGAAGGGTGGAAGAGGTACGGATCGAACGACGCGCGAGCCTGGAAGTGCTCCGCGCCGAGGCATCCGAAGAACTCGGCGTCGTCGTCGAAGAGCGCCTTCGCCACGGCGAGGACCCCTGGGCGTTCATGGAAGACCTCCCGACCGTCGACGAGCTCGTCGTCCACATGCTGCGTGCCGACGCGATCATCGCGGACGGTGGACGGATGCCGACACACGTGCGCCACTACCGGGTGCTGCGACAGATCGCACTCGAGCATCCCGCGCTGACGAAGACGGTGTGGCGGATGCTCGGCGAAGACCCGCTGGCCCACCGGGGCTCGGGCGACTAAGCGACCGGCCGGGGAAGACGACAGATCACCGTCGTACCCACGCCCACCTCGCTGCGCAGCTCGACGTTGCCACCGTGGGCCCGGAATATGTTGCGAACGATGTGCAGACCGAGCCCGAAGCCCTGGATCGCTTGGGCCCGGGCCGCGGGCGCGCGGTAGAACGAGTCGAACGCTCGAGTGAGTTCTGCACGCGACATCCCGGGGCCGGTGTCGGTGATCTGCAGCTCGATGGAGTCGGCGTCGCCTGAGAGGCGCACGATCACGGGCATGTCATCGGCGCCGAACTTGATCGCGTTCGTCAGCAGCTCACCGATCGCCTGCGAGAGACGACGCGGGTCCACATCGGCCACGAGACCCGTACCGTCGGTTCCGAAGCGCATCACGCGCCCGCGCGCAGCCGGACCGAGGCTACCGGCGCTGTCCTCGACGAGCTGTCCAATCTCGACCCGCACACGTTGCAGCTCAACGCCGTCGTCGCTGGCCGCCATCAGCTCCGCGATGCGTGTGGTCAGTCGTTCCATTCCGCGACGCACGGTGTCGAGGCGAGAGGCAAGTCGCGGTGGCAGGTCGGGGTCCTCGTCGAGCAGGTCCAGGTAACCCACCGCGGCCGTCAGGGGGGTCCGTAGTTCGTGCGAAACCGTGCGGAGGAACTGCTCACGGATCTCGATGGCCTCGGCCAGGTCGGTTACGTCGTACATGACGATCACGGTTCCGAGCAGCTCGCCCGTGTCTCGCCGCACGGGGCTCGTCGACGTGATGATCGCCGACTGCCGATGCGCCTCGCCCACCCAGGCGAAATGCTGTTCCACCGTCTCGCCCGCGAGCCCCCGCGGTATGGGCTGTTCCTCGGGAGAGATCGGCGTGACGCGATCCGTGGTGTACATCCGCGCGCCGCTATATCGGGACTCGCTCGCCCCCAGCCCGATTGCCACCGCCGTCTCTAGCGCCCGCTCGTTCGCGATGTACTCACCATCGATGGCGACGAATGCGACGCCAGCCTGAACGGTGTCGAGAATGCTCCGCGCGATGGCTTCGCTGTCCTGCGCTTCTTCCAGAGCTTCCTGCTGAACCTCGAAGGCATGGATGAGACGTGCGCGGCGGGTTCGCAACTCTTCCGCCGCGAGGTTCGCGAGGATCGCGATCCCGATCACCAGCACGGGCAACGTCAGAAGATTGAGCCACTCGAGGCCGGACTGCGGCACCGTCCACGCGACCAAGTAGGGGAACGCGGCGATGAAGATCGTGCCCGCCACCGCGGCGACGACAACCCACTGGCTGAAGCCGTACGCCAGCCAGAGCACGGGGAAGATCGCCAGGATCTCTACCGAGGGCACGTAGCGGAACAGCGACTCGCGGACGAAAGCAACTCCGATGACGTCCGCGATCGCAAGGACGACCAGTCCGGGAGCGGTGATCTTGTGCCACGGAACGAGAAGGCCGATAACGCACGAAGCCACGATCACGAGGCCGCCGACGAGGAGGAACACATCGTCGCGGACCTCGGGCACGACCACGAGCGCGCTCCCGATCACGAATGTCGTGCCGACAAGCAGCGGCAATTGGGCGCGAATGAAGACGAGAAACCGTCTTTGGCGGATCGTGCCCCGCTCGAACACAACCATGGTGCGCATGACATTAGACCGGATTCGCGTGCTCGGTCAGCATTTTGCGCCCGCCACGCCGTCAGAACGCGCGTCAGATGAGCAAGTACAGGGCACCGACGATTGTGAGCGCGATGACGATGCGTTCGAACCACGTTTGGTTGATCCGCCCCGCGATCATGCGCCCGCCGAATGCACCGACCAACACCGCGGGGACGAGGATCAGATCCATCAACAACGTCCCCGGCGTGATCAACCCCAGCCCGAACATGATGGGCAGCTTGGTCAGATTCACGAGCGCGAAGAACCAGGCCGCGGTGCCGAGGAACGCCATCACGCGGAACCCCGATGCCAGGAAATACATCGACATGACCGGGCCGCCGGCGTTCGCGACCATGGTCGTGAATCCGCCGAGCGAGCCGTAGGCAGTCGCCGCGGGCCAGCGCGCACCGTCGACTGAGGGCTCGCACCGCCGCGCGTAGCGACGCCACAGCGTGACGGCGATGAGAATCAGCAGGATGACACCGATCGTGCGGCGAACCCACGAATCGTCGGCGAGCACGAGGAAGATCGCGCCCAGCACGAGCCCCGCGGCGACGGCGGGCACCAGTCGACCGAGGGCGCGCCAGTCGGCGTGGCGGCGGTAGGCCCACAGCGCGAAGATGTCGCCCACGATGAGTAGCACCAGCAGGGTGGCGGTCGACTGCTTCGCCGGCAGAATCGCTGCAAAGATCGCCACGGCGAGGGTGCTCGCGCCGGGCAGAGCAGCCTTCGACAACCCCACGATGAGAGCCGCGATCACAAGCAGAACCCAGCCACCCACAGCCAGTTCTGTCACTGCTCCCCCACTTGGACTCGAACCAAGAACCTATCGGTTAACAGCCGATTGCTCTGCCAATTGAGCTATGGAGGAATGCGCCCGACTCGCGCCAGGCAACCCAACTATCCTAGCAAACCCGAACCCCCCGCAACGACACCGCACGTCAGGGAGCGACCAGCCACGGGTCGACATCCGCACCGGGCGCCCACGCCAGACGATCGTGTGGTCCCTGCGCCACGGTGTGTCCGTGCTGCAGCACGATGACGTCGGCGTTCAGGGCACTCGCGAGCTCTGCGTCGTTCGACACCGCCAGAGTCGCCATCGAGAAAGCGGTCGCTCGCTGTTGGAGCGCGGCCAGGGCCGCCGAGCGCGATGCGACATCGAGGTTCGCGAGCGGTTCGTCGGCGATCAATACCCGGGGCTGCAGCACGAGGGCTCGAGCAAGGGCGACGCGCTGGCGCATCCCCGCGCTCAGTTCGTACGGGAATTGCGTGGCGACCTTCAGCGGCAGATGCATCTCATCGAGCATCGACGCGACGACCAGCGCCAGCGCCCGCTCACCGACCTTGCGGTCGCGGCTTGTGATCGGTTCGGTGATGATCTCGCCCGCCGTCGAGCGCGGCGGCAGATCCGCGCCCGCTCGCTGCGGCAGGTACCCCGTGTAGTACATGAGGGCACGCTTCGCGCGACCGGGGTGACGGATCGAGACACCATCGACGAATGCTTGGCCGCCGGCGACCGCGAGATCGTCCGCGCCGCGACCGGCGAGAGCCACCGCAAGACTGGACTTACCCGACCCCGTCGAACCCATCACCACCAACGATCGACCGGGCAGAAGTTCGAACGAGACACCGTCGACAGCGCGGCCGCCGCCCGGACGAGAACCGGACGTGTGAGCCAACGACAGATCCTCCGCAAGAATTGCGAACGGGATGTCTCGACGCCGGGCCATGCTTTTCATCATGCCCCGATCGCGGGTGCGGGGTGGGAATTCAGTCTTCCGTGAGCAACGCGTGTCGCTGGGCGTCGAGGTCGCGGAGCCGCATCCGCAGGGTGCGCCCCTCGTCCGAGGCCGCCGGAACACGCTGGACCGCGCCGAGCAACTCTGTCTTTTCGCGATCGATTGCGCGGGCCAGCATCCGGCGAGCGAGCGAGACCGCGGATGCCTGGGCGCTCTGTTCGTCCCGAGCGGGGAACGGTGCGGCGAGGAGCTCCGCAGCGAGCCCGCGGTAGGGCTCGCGCACGTTCTCGATCGCTGTCAGCGCCCACCCGGCACGTGCGGGGTCTCCGGTGGCGATCGACTCGCGGACGGCCTCGAGCCCCGGGTGCCGCATCGGCTGAGCGATCGCCCGCGCCCGCAGGTCTTCGGGGACCGTGTGTCCGTACTGCAGGAACGCCATGACCGCGTCGCGCTCGAGCAGCACGTCGGGGGTGTGGGGCAGGTTCGCGAGCGTGACGGCCGCAACCGGCGCGGGCCCACCGTCCGCTGCGGTTCCGGTTGTGGCAGCTTGGTCCGCACGGGCTCCCTCGCGCGCCGCACCGCGGGCCGCGCGCTCGACAGCGGGACGGACCTCGCCGATATCCATGCCGAGGCGACGAGCCAGCACCCGGGTATACCCGGGGCGGAGCGACGGGTCACGGATGTCTGCGACGATCGGCGCCGCCGCCCGCAGCGCCCCGATGCGTCCCTCGACACTCGCAAGGTCGTAGTCCGCGATCCGTCGGTCGATCACGAACTCGTACATGGGCTGCTTGTGTTCGAGAAGGGCGCGGACGGCGGCGTCACCGCGGTGCAGCCGCAGGTCGCAGGGGTCCAGTCCTTCGGGCGCAACGGCAACATAGGTCTGGGCCGAGAAGCGCTTCTCTTCGGCGAAGGCACGCAGTGCCGCCTTCTGACCCGCGGCATCCGGATCGAACGTGAAGATTACCTCGCCCGACGCCTTATCGTCGCCCATCACCCGCCGCAGCACCGTGATGTGATCGGTGCCGAACGCGGTGCCACAGGTCGCGATCGCCGTCGTGATGCCCGCCAGATGGCAGGCCATGACGTCGGTGTACCCCTCGACGACCACGACCTGGTCGGCGCGCGAGATATCGCGCTTGGCGAGGTCGAGCCCGTAGAGCACCTGCGACTTGTGGTAGATCGGGGTCTCGGGCGTGTTCAGGTACTTGGGGCCCTGGTCGTCCTCATACAGGTGACGCGCGCCGAAGCCGACGGTCTGACCCGTCACATCGCGGATGGGCCACACCAACCGACCGCGGAAGCGGTCGTAGACGCCCCGCTGGCCCTGGGACATCAGGCCGGCGGTCGTGAGCTCTTCGCGCGAGAAGCCCTCCGCGGTGAGCGCCTTCAGCGCTTTGTCCCACCCCTTCGGGGCATAGCCGACGCCGAAGTGCGCGGCGGCTCCGGCATCGAACCCGCGCTCACCGAGGAATCGGCGCGCGGCCTCCGCCTCGGGCGTCGACAGCTGGCTCTGGAACCAGGCGGCGGCGGTCTGGTTCGCGGCATACAGACGTGCCCGCCCGCTCGTTTCGGGCGCGGGGCCGCCGCCCTCTTCATAGTGCAGGGTGAAGCCGATGCGAGCGGCCAGGCGCTCGACGGCATCCGTGAACGTCACGTGGTCCATCTTCCGCAGGAAGGTATAGACGTCACCCGACTCCCCGCATCCGAAGCAGTGGTAGAAACCGACCTGCGGACGGACGTGGAAACTCGGGCTGCGCTCATCGTGGAATGGGCAGAGCCCCTTCATCGACCCGACACCCGCCGATTTCAGGGCGACGCGCTCCCCCACGATGTCGACGATGTTCGTGCGGGCCTTGACCTCTTCGACGTCGGCCTGAGCGATCCGCCCGGCCATCAGCTGTCCTTCGACCAGGGGCGCGAGCCCGGGGTCCAGATGCCGAGAGCCCCCGCATCCACCTCACCGAGAAGGCGTTCGTGCCACGACAGGGCATCCTGATCGGTGAGGCTCGCGACCTGATCGACGATCACCCGGCGCCGGGCGGCGTCGGAGTCGGCGGCGAGGAAGTCACCGCGCAGAGCGGGGGTCAGCTGGGCCGGACCCGCCTCCCAGAGAGCGGTTGCGAGGCGCTTCAGCATGCGCCTCTGCTCTTTGTAGAGCGTCTTGCGTCCATCGATCGACACCACGAAGGCGCCGACCATGCCCTTGAGCGCGGCGACCTCAGCCTCGACGACCCGCGGCACGACCACGTGGGCACCGTACCGCGTGAGCGTCCGGGCGGGATAAGCCTCCCGGGTCGCGGTCGTCGCGGCACGCGCGAAACGCCCGATCAGGTCGCTCGTGAGGTTCTTCAGACGACCGAGCGCGGCGCGCGATCCGTCGAAGGACGTGATCCACTCGGGCATCCGCGTCAGGCGGTAGAGCGCATCGTCGAGCTCATCCCGGGCGAAGTCGAAGCCGACCCACGCCTGCAGCGCGGTCACGAGGGCCTGGTGCTCGGCGGGATCCGAGAGACGGCGCGGGTCGAGGTATCCGTTGGTCACCGCGTCTTCGAAGTCGTGCACCGAGTAGGCGATGTCATCGGCCAAGTCCATGACCTCGGCCTCGATGCACCGCACACGGCCGGGCGCACCTTCGCGCATCCAGCGGAAGACGGGCTCGTCGTCGGCGTAGACGCCGTACTTCAGGCGGCCCCCCGCGTCGGGCAGCGGATGCTCCGACGTCCACGGGTACTTGCAGGTCGCGTCGAGGCTGGCCCGCGTGAGGTTCAGGCCGACGCTGTGCCCATCGGCGTCGATGACCTTCGGCTCGAGCCGCGAGATGATGCGGAGGGTCTGCGCGTTGCCCTCGAAACCGCCGATGTCGTCGGCCCAGTCGTTGAGCGCGCGCTCGCCGTTGTGCCCGAAGGGTGGGTGGCCGAGGTCGTGGCTGAGGCACGCGGCATCCACGACATCCGGCGCGAGCTCGAGCCATGTCGCGAGCTCGCGGCCGACCTGAGCCACCTCGAGCGAGTGCGTCAGCCGGTTGCGGGCGAAGTCGGCAGGGCTCGCGGGGCTCAGCACCTGGGTCTTGGCGGCGAGTCGACGGAGGGCGGCAGAATGCAGAACACGAGCCCGGTCACGGGCGAAATCATCACGCTTCGAGCGGTGCTCCTCGGCGTGGAACCGCTCGATGGCGTGCTCGTCGTAGCCGTCCGTGCGGATCGCTGCGGGTTCTTTTCTGGCGTGAGCAGCGACGCCCTTGTTCGCCACGCCCTTGTTCGCCACGCCCTTGTCCGCCACGCCCTTATCCACCACGCCTTTATCCACCACTGTGGTGCAACTCTGCCGCCGCGATTTCGCGGCTCTCGGCCACGTCGAGGTCGCGGCTCTCGAGCCAGCGATCGGGTAGGGCGGGGCGCTTCGGGGTGCCGGCGCGACCTCGCTGACCCTCGGCGGCAGCTCCCGGGTACGGTGCGTCGAGCGGCAACTCGGCGAGGAGTTCGTCGATCTCGTCCAACGTCGAGGCGGTCGCGAGGCTCGCCCGCGTCTCACCGCCTACGGGGTAACCCTTGAAATACCAGGCGACGTGCTTGCGGATGTCGCGGCATCCACGACCCTCGTCTTCGAAGAACTCGACCAGAAGTTCGGCGTGGCGGCGGAAGGCTCGGGCGACGAACCCCAGGTCGGCATCGACTGCGGGAGTCTCCGCACCGAACGCCGAGGCCAGCTCACCGAAGAGCCACGGGCGCCCGAGGCATCCGCGTCCCACGACAACCCCGTCGCATCCGGTCTCTGACATCATGCGCACGGCATCGTCGGCCGACCAAATGTCGCCGTTGCCGAGCACCGGCACGCTCGTCACGGTCTCTTTGAGCTTCGTGATCGCCGACCAGTCGGCCTGACCCGAATAGAACTGTGCGGCGGTGCGTGCGTGGAGGGCGACGGATGCGACACCCGCGCCCTCGGCGATGCGTCCGGCCTCGAGGTAGGTCAGGTGGTCGTCGTCGATGCCCTTGCGCATCTTGATCGTCAGCGGGACGTCACCGGCCGCCTTCACAGCGCCCTCGACGATGTCGCGGAACAGGCCGAGCTTCCACGGCAGCGCCGCTCCCCCGCCCTTCTTCGTGACCTTGGGCACGGGGCATCCGAAGTTCAGGTCGACGTGGTCGGCGTGGTCTTCGGACACGATGATGCGAACGGCCTCGGCGACCGTCACCGGGTCGACGCCGTAGAGCTGAATCGAACGCGGCGTCTCGGACTCGTGGTGCTGAATCAGTCGCATGGTCGTCGCGTTGCGCTCGACCAGTGCCCGAGACGTGATCATCTCGCTGACGTACAGGCCGGCGCCGTACTCGCGGCACAGGCGCCGGAACGCCGTGTTCGTGATGCCCGCCATCGGCGCAAGCACGACGGGAACATCCAGAGCGAGCGGCCCGATGCGCAACGTCGGCGCGGAAGCAAGAAGGCCGGACATCTTTCCATTCTCCCAGACAGAACCCGCCCCTCGCCGCGACGCGTGGTCGTATCGTGGACAACATGACCAGCGAGACCGTTGTGGACATCCGAGACATCCCCTTCCACACCGCGGACGGAGGCACGGCTTCGCTCTCCGACTACGGCGACAAGGTCATCTTGATCGTGAACGTCGCGTCTAAGTGCGGCCTCGCCCCGCAGTACGAGCAGCTCGAAGAGCTTCAGCGCACCTATGGTGACCGCGGCTTCACTGTGCTGGGCTTCCCGTGCAACCAGTTCATGGGCCAGGAGCCGGGTTCGATGGACGAGATCCTCGACTACTGCGCCGTCAACTGGGGCATCACGTTTCCCATCTTCGACAAGGTCAAGGTGAACGGCGGCGGCGCGGCGCCGATCTACAAGGCGTTGAAGAAGGCCAAGGACTCGGAGGGCGCGCACGGCCCGATCATCTGGAACTTCGAGAAGTTCGTGCTCACGCCCGGCGGAACCGTGCATCGCTTCCGCCCAACCGTCAAGCCCGACGACCCGGCCATCGTCTCGGTCATCGAGAGCAACCTGCCCAGCTGACCCTCGACGACGTCAGGTCCCGACAGCCTCGGCTTCGCTCGCGGCCTCACGGCGCTCGGACCAAACCTGGCGGGCGATCTGCGCGAACGCCTCGGGCGGCTGCGCGCCGCTCACGCCGTACTTGCCGTCGATGACGAAGAACGGCACCCCGTTGATCCCATACGTCTGGGCCTGGGCCTGATCCGCGCGAACATCCGCGAGGTAGCGCCCTGACTCGAGGGCCTCGCGCGTCTCGTCCGCGTCGAGCCCGACCTCGACCGCGAGGGCGACCAGGTCATTGATACGACCCACGTGCTTGCCCTCGATGAAGTACGCCGCCATCAGACGCTCGGCCATGTCGAGCTGACGTCCCTGGTGCTTGGCGAAGTGAAGCAGCTCGTGGGCCCTGACGGTGTTCGTGTGCTTCAGCAGGTCGTAGCGGTAGGCGAGACCGGATCCCGCGGCGACATCCGTCACGCGGTCGATCATCTCGCGCGCCTGCTCGAGCGGCACGCCCTTATGGTTTGCCAGGTACGAGACCTCGTCACCATCGAAGTCGACCGGAGTATCCGGAGACAATTCGTACGAGTGATAGGTCACCTCGACGCGGGGGCCATCGGGATCCGAGGATGCTTCGGCCAATCCGTTCTCCAGATTCCGCTTGCCGATGTAGCACCAGGGGCAAGCGATATCGCTCCACACGTCGATCTTGATGGCATCCGTCATACCGTGCTCAACACCCGATGCATCCACGCGTATTCCCGCACCCGCATGTTCGATCTACGGGACGTCCGCGGCGCCGGGTGTGTCAATCGCGCCACCGAAGCGGCGGTCGCGGTCGAGGTACAGCTCGATGCCCTGCCACAGGTCGGCGCGCGAGAAGTCGGGCCACAGTGTGTCCAAGAAGACGAACTCGGCGTAGGCCGACTCCCACAGCAAAAAGTTCGAGGTGCGCTGTTCGCCACTCGACCTGATGAACAGGTCGACGTCGGGCATGTCCGGCACGTACAAGTGGCGCCGGATCAGCTTCTCGGTGACGGCGGAGGGACGGATGCGTCCCCGTGCGACATCCTCGGCGATCTGCCGCATCGCATCGACGAGTTCGACTCGACCGCCGTAGTTCACGCACATCGTCAGCGTCAGCACGTCGTTGCTCGCCGTGAGCTGCTCGGCATGCTGCAACTCTTTGATGACCGAACCCCACAGCCGGGGCTTGCGGCCGGACCATCGGATGCGTACACCCCACTCGTTGAGTTGATCGCGTCGGCGATGCAGCACGTCACGGTTGAAGCCCATCAGAAAGCGAACCTCGTCCGGAGACCGCCGCCAGTTTTCGGTCGAGAACGCGTAGACCGACAGGTGCTTCACGCCCGCCTGGATCGCCCCTGCGACGACGTCGAGGAGCGACGCCTCACCCGCCTTGTGTCCCTCGACGCGTGACAGTCCACGGCGGTTCGCCCAGCGACCGTTTCCGTCCATGACGATCGCCACGTGCTCGGGGACCGAGCCCGACGGGAACGCCGGCGGGTATACGCCCGTCCAATCGAGGGGGCGATACGGCACGGCATCCTTGTGCGTGTAGGGCTTGGGGCTCATCGAGGTCCTTCGAGGTGCGCGAGCGAGCGGATGCCTCGCTCAAGGTGCCACTGCGTGTACGCCGCGACGACGCCGGATGCGGCGGCCAGGGCGCGCGGGGCAGCCGCGGCCACGACATCCCACTCCCCCGCCATCAGCGCACCGAGCTGCTGGACGGCCTCGGGGCCGATGCGCGCGCTGCCCGGAGGGGCGCAGTCGTTGCAGACGATGCCGCCGAGCTGGGCGACGAAGTAGTCGTTCGGGCCGATGGCGCCGCAACGGGCGCAATCGCCGAGGCTCGGTGCCCAGCCCGAGAGAGCCATGACCCGCAGCAGGTACGAGTCGAGCACGCTGCGCGAATCGTGCTCACCGCGCGCCAGGGCGCGCAGACCACCCACGAGCAACAGGTACTGCTGGGGTGTCGCCTCGGACTCGTTGAGTCGATCGGCGGTCTCGACCATCGCGTTCGCGGCCGTGAAGCGCTCGTAGTGCACGACGATGTCGGCGCCGTACGAGCCGAGGCTCTCGGCCTGTTGCACGATGTCGAGGTTCCGCCCGGCGTAGAGCTGCACATCCGCGACCATGAACGGCTCGAGGCGAGCCCCAAAGCGGGAGGCCGTGCGTCGCACACCCTTCGCGACCGCGCGGACCTTGCCGTGACGACGGCTAAGCATCGTGATGATCCGGTCCGCTTCGCCCAGCTTGTGGGTGCGGAGGATCACGACCTCGTCGCGGTAAGTGGGCACCGGTCCATTATCCGGCGGTGCGGCAACACCGGGTCGCGCGGCTCGCCCACGGGTGCCGGTCTGACGGTGCCGCGGCGGCGAGAATGGACAGGTGGAACCCCTCTTCATGATCCCCCTCTGGGCCGACCTCACAGCCGTGGCGCTGGGAGGCATCCAGGGTGCACTGTTCGCTTCCGGATTCCAGGGGCAGCGGCGTCTGGATCTGCTCGGGGTTGCGATCATCGGCATCGTGATCGGCATGGGCGGCGGACTCATCCGTGACCTGCTGCTCGGGCTTCCGCCGTCGACACTGCAGAGCAACTGGTACCTGCTGACGGCCGTCGCGGCGTCGCTGGTCGGAATGCTGCTCGCCGGGCTGTTCCGGCGTGTGAACGGCGTGATCGTCGGGCTCGACGCGATCGTCATCGGGCTGTTCGGTGCGTTCGGAACCAGCAAGGCGCTGGCCGTGGGGCTGCCGGTCGTGCCGGCCGTATTCGTCGGTGTCGTCGCGGCCGTCGGCGGGTCGATCTTGCGCGATGTGATCATGGGGCTTCCGGTCGCCGTCATGCACGTAGGTTCGCTCTACGCCGTCGCGGCAGGAGCCGGATGCCTCGTGCTGGCGGTCTCGTCGACACTCGGTCTTGCGATCGTCCCGGCCGCGATCGCCGGCATAGTCGTGACCGCTGTCATCCGGGTGCTGGCGGTTGTGTTCGACCTCTCGCTACCGGAACAGCGTATGCTGTACCGGCGCCGCGTTGCGGCCGAGACGGGCGTGCTGCCGATCGTCAAGCCGTAGCCGTAGCCGTGTTGTGGGGCACCTGCAGTGCTGTGGGGCACGGCAGAACCTGCCCCACAGCAGCTACGGTGCCCCACTTCGCGTGAGGCGGCAGCCGAACAGCCGGCTCAGACGGCCGAGACCAGCGAACGCTCGCGGGTGCGGATCGCGCGGTTGACACCCGAGACGATCGCCTTGAGGCTCGCCGTCGAGATATCGCCGTCGACGCCGACGCCCCACAGGCGCTCGCCCTCGACCTGCAGCTCGACGTAGGCCGCGGCCTGCGCGTCGCCACCGGCGCTGAGCGCGTGCTCGACGTAGTCGTAGACCGTGACGTCGAACCCCTCAGCGCGAACGACCTCGAGGAACGCCGCGACGGGACCGTTGCCGTGACCGGATGCCTCGAACCGCTCATCGCCGTCACGCAGGGTGACCTCGAGCGAGACATCCCCGCTCATATCGCTCTGCGTGCGTGTCGCCAGCAGCTCGAACCGGCCCCAGCGGGCGTCGGCCTCGGCCGCGGGCAGGTACTCGTCGCGGAAGATCGACCAGATCTGGTCGCTCGAGACTTCGCCACCCTCGGCATCCGTCTTGGCCTGCACGACACCCGAGAACTCGATCTGGAGCTTGCGCGGCAGATCGATCGCGTGATCGCTTTTCAGCAGGTACGCGACGCCGCCCTTGCCGGACTGCGAGTTGACGCGGATGACGGCCTCGTACGAGCGGCCCAGGTCCTTCGGGTCGATCGGCAGGTACGGCACGGCCCATTCGAGCTCGTCGACCGAGACGCCCTCTGCGGTGGCCCGGGCATCCATCGCCTCGAAGCCCTTCTTGATCGCGTCCTGGTGCGATCCGCTGAAGGCGGTGAAGACCAGGTCACCGGCCCACGGGCTGCGCTCGGGCACGGGTAGCTGGTTGCAGTACTCGGCCGTGCGCTTGACCTGGTCGATGTCACTGAAGTCGATCTGCGGGTCGATGCCCTGGGTCAGCATGTTGATGCCGAGGGCAACCAGGTCAACGTTGCCGGTGCGCTCACCGTTGCCGAACAGGCATCCTTCGATGCGGTCCGCTCCGGCCAGGTAACCCAGCTCGGCGGCGGCGATCGCGGTGCCGCGGTCGTTGTGCGGGTGGAGCGAAATGATGACGTTCTCGCGGTGGTCGAGGTTGCGGCCCATCCACTCGATCGAGTCGGCGTAGACGTTCGGGGTGGCCATCTCGACCGTCGCGGGCAGGTTCAGGATGACCTTGCGCTCGGGGGTAGGGACGAAGATCTCCATGACCTTGTTGCAGACCTCGGCGGCGAACTCGAGCTCGGTGCCCGTATAGCTCTCGGGCGAGTATTCGTAGTAGACGGTGGTCTCGGGCACCGTCTCTTCGTACTGCTTGCACCAGCGCGCGCCCTGCTGAGCGATGTCGATGACGCCCTGCTTGTCGGTGCGGAACACGACATCGCGCTGCAGGATGCTGGTCGAGTTGTAGAGGTGCACGATGGCCTGCTTGGCGCCCTTGATCGACTCGAAAGTGCGCTTGATCAGCTCTTCGCGCGCCTGCGTCAGAACCTGGATCGTGACGTCGTCGGGGATGAGTCCGTCTTCGATCAGTAGGCGGACGAAGTCGAAGTCGGTCTGGCTCGCGGAGGGGAACCCCACCTCGATCTCCTTGTAGCCCATGCTGACGAGGAGTTCGAACATGATGCGCTTGCGCTCGGGGCTCATCGGGTCGATGAGCGCCTGGTTGCCGTCGCGCAGATCGACCGCGCACCAACGCGGTGCCTCGGTGATCCGTTTGTCGGGCCACGTGCGATCGGGCAGGTGCACCGAAATCTGCTCGTGGTAGGGGCGGTACTTGTGTACCGGCATCCCGGAAGGCTTCTGGGTGTTCTCCATGATGTCGTCGCTTCTCTGATCGAACTTGTGGGGGCCAACGACAAGCTCCGCGACGAGAAAGGCCCTAGATCGAAGCCTCGTCGCGGCGGCTAAGGAGGAGAAGCCCGCGCAAACGCATGGGACCGATGGTAGCAGGATGTCTCGTGAGACGATCCCGTCAACCGCGACACTTTCAGGTATGAGCCGTTTCATCGCCGCAGGCGCCGTGGCCGCCGCATCCGTTCTCCTGCTCGCTGGTTGCGCGACCGCGTCGCCTGGCTCGTCCTCGGGCTCGGGCTCGGGCTCGGATGGAGCGGTCGTGTGGGGAACGCCATCGCCGCCCACGGGCGAGGTGTTGGCACAGGGCACCGTGATGGATGTCGACGGCACGGTCGAGCTGTGCCTGGGCGCTATCGCCGAGTCGTACCCGCCGCAGTGCAGCGGCATCCCGGTCGAGGGGTGGTCGTGGGACGGGATCGAGGGGTGGGAGACGTCGGGCGACGTGTCGTGGGGCGCCTACGCCGTGCGGGGCACCTACGACGGCTCGACTTTCGCGGTGACCGGAGAACCGGTGATGCTGGCGCTGTACGACCCGATCGCGCCGGTGGATCCGACGGGCGGCCGGCCGGGAACGGCGGACGAGGCCGCGTTGACGGAGATGCAGGATGCCGTGCCTGAACTGATCGGTGAGGGCTTTCTGTCGTCATACTCCGAGAACGGATGGCTGTGGGTCGACGTCGTCTGGGACGACGGGACGCTGCAGGCCGCGGCCGATGAGACTTACGGCGAGGGTGCCGTCGTCGTTCGCTCGGCAATGCGTCCGTTCGCCTGAGCCCGCGCGGGAACTGTCGGCGCACATTGACAGGCCCGTCGGAAGACGCGCAAAAGAAGTTCTCGAGACACCCCATTATTCACACTTGATCAGCCCGAAACCGGGTCTCAATGTCGGTGGCCCTCGTCAGAATAGAGGGTATGGAAGCACTGCTCGATCACCTCGAAGGGGCCATCGAGCAGGCGCGTGCGCAGGTGACTCGGGCCCTTGGTGACGGGCAGATTCTGGCCGCAAGCGACGACAAGGTGCTGCGGGCTCTGACATTGGCTGCCGAGCTGCAGCGGCTCACCGACGCGGTGCTCGTGGAATCGGTGGGCGAGGTCGTGCGCCGGTCCGCGGGGCCCGATCGCGACCTGAGGCTTACCGCACGGCGCGGATGCCACGACGTGAGCGAGCTGGTGCAGCGCGCGACGCGGATGGGTCCGGCATCCGCTGCTCGTCTGCAGCGCGGGTCCAAGGGTGTCGCGCTGGGCGAATCTCTGGGCGGAGGGGCGCTGCCCGCGCTCCTGCCCGCGATGCGCTCGGCGCTGCTCGAGGGCGACGTCGGGATCGACGGGCTAATCGCGGTGTCTGGGCCACTCGAGGCGATGAGTCAGCGCGTGCCGCTCGAGTCCCTGCGCGTGGCCGACGCGGTGCTCGCGGCCGAGGCGAGCGGTACCGGTCCGGATGGTGCGCCGCCCGTCTGCGCCGATCTGCTGCGTGTGCAGGCCCAGGCGTGGGCCGCAGCGCTCGACCAAGACGGCGCAGAGCCGAAGGAAGAGCAGGCGATGCGGATGCGCGGGGTCACCCTCGGCGTCGCGCGCGACGGTGTCGTTCCGCTGCGGGGCGCACTGCTGCCCGAGGTTGCGGCACAGTTCCAGCGCATCTGTGATGCGATCGGGTCGCCGCGTGTGGGTGAGGGCGTGTCATTCCGCCCCGAGGGTGAGGGCGACGGCGAGCCCGGCGGCGTCGTGGATGATCCCCGCACCTCGGCCCAGAAGCGGCACGATGCGCTGGCGACCGCGCTGTCGGTCGCGGCATCCAGCGAACAGCTTCCGACCATCGGCGGGGCGGCTCCCACACTGGTGATCTCGGTCCGTGCCGAAGATCTCGTGTCCGACACGGGCTGGGCGCACGTCGACGGCATCGACGAACCGGTTTCGGTCCGCGCCGCCGCCCACGCGGGATGCGCCGGAGTGATCCAGCGCGTGCTGCTCGGCGAGAACGGCCGCATCCACCGCATCGGCACCGAAGAGCGGGTGTTCAACCGACACCAGCGTCGCGCGATCGCCCTGCGGGACGGCGGATGCATCATCCCGGGCTGCGGTGTCCGTGCCGCGTGGTGTGAGATTCACCACGTCACGGATCACGCCGAGGGCGGCCCGACTCATACCGACAACGGCGTGCTGTTGTGTTGGAACCATCACCGCTTCATCGACCACGGCGGATGGAAAATCCGGATGAATCGGGGTGTGCCGGAAGTGATGGCTCCCCCATGGATCGAGCGAAATCCGCGGTGGCGACCGGTCACGACCTCCCGCACGCGCTTACTCGACCTCGTCGGGCGGCGGACGTAGGCCGAGGTGTCGGTCGGCATGCCTCAACGTCCGTCTCGGCCGCTGTCCTCGACATCCGGCTCAGCCGCTTCCCCACCATCGGTCTCGGCTATTTCCCCGGCATCCGTCTCGGTCGTTGTCCTCGGCAGCCGTCCGGTGTCGTTCGCACGATCGGAACAGCGACCCGCCGCCGAACAAAGGCGCGGACCGGCGTGTCGGGCCCGCGATCGTGCGGACGGAGCGCGCGACGGGGCCTCACCCGACAGAGTCAGGCGATCGAAACAGAGAACCCGAGCCCGAGCAGGAGCCCCGGCAACCGCCTAAAAGCCGAGGCGTCCCAACTGCTTCGGGTCGCGCTGCCACTCCTTCGCCACCCGTACGTGCAGGTGCAGGTACACGCGCGACTTCATCAGCGGTTCGATCTGCGCACGCGCCCGAGCCCCGACATCCGCGAGCCGGGACCCGCGGTGACCGATGATGATGGCCTTCTGGCTGTCACGCTCGACGACCAGGTCGGCGTAGACGTCGATCAGATCCGAGTCCTCGCGCGGCAGGATGTCGGCGATCGTCACCGCGATCGAGTGCGGCAACTCGTCGCGTACACCCTGCAGAGCCGCCTCGCGGATGATCTCGGCAATGCGATCCTCGGTCGACTCATCCGTGACGACGTCGGCATCGTAGAGCGCCGGACCCTTCGGCATCAGGCCGAGCAGCTCGTCGGCAAGAATCTCGAGCCCCTCGCCCGACTCAGCCGAAATCGGGATGACAGCTGCCCAGTCTTCACGCAGCGAATCGACCTCCATCAGCCTCTCCGCGATCTGCTCGCGAGACGAAGCATCCGTCTTCGTCACCAACGCGACCTTGCGCGCGCGACGATAACCGTCGAGGGACTCCGCGATGCGGCGGTCGCCGGGCCCGACCTTCTCGGTCGCCGGCACGCAGAACGCGATCACGTCGACATCGCCCAGCACCTGATCGACCAGGTGATTGAGGCGCTCACCGAGCAGCGTCCGCGGCTTGTGAATACCGGGGGTGTCGACGATCACGAGCTGACCGGCGGGACGATTCAGGATGCCCCGGATCGCCCGACGCGTCGTCTGCGGCTTCTCGCTCGTGATCGCGATCTTCTCGCCCACCAGGGCATTCGTCAGCGTCGACTTGCCCACATTCGGGCGCCCCACGAAAGTCACGAAACCGCTGCGAAGCGATCCCGATCCCGTGTCTTCGTGCGAAACCGCATCAGTCACGGGGTTCTCCCTTTCGTTTGCGCCCCTCGGACGCACCGACCTTCTCGATCGGACCAGTGTTCGTCTCCGCCGCAAATGCTTCTTCGGCGGCAATGAGTTCGGCGGAGCGCTCCACGAAGACCGTCGCGATACCCCGACCCCGACCGCGCGAGGCGCCGCCGGTCATCACGATGCCATCGTGCGTCGCCTCGGCTCCGGGCAGTGGCACGCGCCCGAGCGCCTTGCCGAGTAGGCCGCCGATCGAGTCGACATCCTCGTCCTCGAGCTCGATGCCGAACAGATCACCGATGTCATCGAGCGAACTGCGCGCACTCACCCGGTAGCGCCCCGGGCTCAGCTCGACGATCTCGTTCTGCGGCACGTCGTACTCGTCCGCGATCTCGCCGACGAGCTCTTCGATCAGGTCCTCGAGAGTCACGAGCCCCGCGATTCCGCCGTACTCGTCGACGACGATGCAGACATGCACGGCGTCGCGCTTCATCTGCTGCAGCAGGGTCTCGGCCATCATCGACTCGGGAACGAAGCTCGCTGGCCGGAGGATCTTACGGATGCCTTGGGTGCGCCATCCGTCGCCGGCACCGAAACCCGACTGAACCAAGTCTTTCAAATACAGGATGCCGACGATGTCGTCGTCGGTGCCCTCGGTGACCGGGATGCGCGAAACACCCGTGCTGAGGAACAGACTCATCGCGTCGTCGGTCGTCGCCGTCGCGTCGAGCGTGACCATGTCGGTGCGCGGCACCATGACAGAGCGCACGAACGTGTCGGTGAAGTCGAAGACCGAGTGGATGAGTTCGCGGTCCTCGTCCTCGATCAGATCCGCCTCGGCGGCCTCGTCGACCATGCTGAGCAGCTGCTGCTCGGACGCGAACGAGGCGACCCGTCGACGACCCGGCGTCACGCGGTTGCCGAGCGCGACCAGGGCGCCGGCGATCGGACCGAGAATGATGCGGACGAAGCGCACGATCGGGGCGAACGCGCGCAGCAGACCCTCGGCGTGCTGGCGCCCCACGGTGCGGGGGCTCGCGCCGACGAGCACGAACGAGGCGCCGGTCATCAGAATGACCGCGGCGAGCATGGCCCACCAGATCGAGTCCAACACGATCGTGAGTGCAACCGTGACGAACACGGCGGCCGCGGTTTCCGCAAGGATTCGGATGAAGACGACCGCGTTCAGGTGCGCGTCGTTGTCCGAGGCGATCGCACGAAGAGACCGCCGGGCACGTGCCGTGAGCGCCCACTCGGCGAGATCGGCGCGCGACGTCACGCTCAGTGCCGCGTCGAGGGCGGCCATGAGGCCCGCGAAGGCGACAAGAAAAAGGGCTGCGAGGAGAAGAAGGAGAGCGGTCATGCGGGTCTACGGCGCCGCTCGCGAACCGAGAAGCCGATGAGCAGATCCCGCTGCAGCGCGAACATCTCGCGCTCTTCTTCAGGCTCGGCGTGATCGAACCCGAGCAGGTGCAGCAGTCCGTGCGTCGTGAGGAGCAGCAGCTCGTCCTCGGTCGTATGACCGGCCTCGCGAGCCTGGGTCTCCGCAACCTGCGGGCACAACACGATGTCGCCCAGCAGACCCGGGGGCGTCGGGATGTCTTCCGTGCCGGGGCGCAGCTCGTCCATCGGGAAGCTCAGGACATCCGTCGGGCCCGGCTCATCCATCCACTGCACGTGCAGGGCCTCCATGGCGCCCTCGTCGACGAGGATGATCGCGACGTCGGCCTCGGGGCTGACGTGCAGCTCGGCGAGGTTGTACTCCATGAGCCGAAGCAGCTTCGTCTCGTCAACGCCCGTCACCCCGGATTCATTGGTGATCTCGATGGTCACGAGCGTCCTCCCTGGCTCTTGCGATCGCGGGGGCCGAGCGGACGCGTGGAGGAGCGGCGCTCGGCGCGGTTGGCGAACTGCGCGGCTTGCTCGCGCTCGAAGCGCTCGGCCGTCCGCTGTTCGTCGTACTCGGTGTAGGCGTCGACGATCTTGCCGACGAGCGTGTGCCGCACGACATCCGCGCTGGTCAATCGGGCGAAATGGATGTCGTCGATGTCATCGAGCACCCGCGTCACGAGCCGGAGCCCCGACGATCCGCCGGGCAGGTCGACCTGAGTGATATCGCCCGTGACGACCATCCGCGTGTTGAAACCGAGGCGGGTCAGGAACATCTTCATCTGCTCGGGCGTGGTGTTCTGCGCTTCGTCCAGCACCACGAACGAGTCGTTGAGCGTGCGTCCGCGCATGTACGCGAGCGGCGCCACCTCGATGGTGCCCGTCGCCATGAGCTTCGGGACGATGTCGGGGTCCATCATCTCGTTCAGCGCGTCATACAGCGGGCGCAGGTACGGGTCGATCTTGTCGTTGAGCGTGCCGGGCAAGAACCCGAGCCGCTCCCCCGCCTCGACCGCGGGACGGGTCAGGATGATGCGACTGACCTCTTTGCGCTGCAGCGCTTGCACGGCCTTCGCCATCGCGAGATACGTCTTGCCGGTACCGGCCGGGCCGATACCGAACGTGATCGTGTTCTCTTCGATCGCGTCGACGTACTCCTTCTGCCCGAGGGTCTTCGGGCGGATGATCTTGCCGCGCGACGACAGGATGGCCTCGCCCAGGATATCCGAGGGGCGACGCGCGGGGTCATCCCCCAGCATCCGCGCCGACGACGACACGTCGGCGGGCGCAACGCTGTAGCCTTCGCGGGTCATCGTGAGCAGTTCATCGACGAGGGTGCGAGCAGCGGCCACGGCATCCTTCGTTCCCGACAGGGTGATCTCGTTGCCGCGAACGTGGACATCGACATCCGGATGCTCCTTCTCGACCACGCGAAGGAGTCGATCCTGCGGGCCGAGCAGCTGCACCATCGCGACGCCGTCGGCCAGAACCCGATCGCTGACGGTCTCTTCGCCCGACGAAGTCTCTTCGGTCGGTTCAGTCACTGACGCTCTTCTCAGAAAGTCCGCCCGCGAGAACGTGGGCGTGTACATGGAAAACGGTTTGGCCCGCTTCGGCTCCGGTGTTGAAAACCAACCGGAAGTCACCGTCGGAGTGCTGCATCGCAAGGGTGTTCGCGAGGCCGATCATTTCGGCCAGCAGATCCGGGTCGCCCGCAGCAAGCTCGACGACGTTGCGGTACTTCTCGGTCTTCGGGATCACCAGCAGGTGAAGCGGAGCGCGCGGCGCGATGTCCTTGATGGCGAACACGTTCTCGGTCTCGCCCACCATCTCGGAGGGGATGTCGCCGCGCAAGATGCGCGTGAAGATCGAGGGTTCAGTGCTCACCCCTCCAGTCTACCGAGCGGCGCTGTTGCGCGGTCGGGCTTACCAGCGGCCGAGGGCCGCGCTCGCTACCGCCAGCGCGGCGGGGCCCGCCGTCGACG
>NZ_HG779696.1:0-1284 GCF_000582705.2 Microbacterium sp. C448 | reverse complement strand
GGCGGTTTCAGGTTCTTAGCGCAACGCCTTCATGGAGGAGGGTGTTGTGTCGAGGAAGGTTCCGTGGGCGATGCGCGCGGAGGCGGTTCGCGGCCTGATTGCTGGTCGCTCGGCGCTCGAGTTCGCGCCGACGCTGGGTGTCAGCATGAGCGTGGTGAAGTTGTGGGCCAGGCTCGCGGGCGTGGAACTGATGATGGGTCGAGGCGGTGGTGCGCGGCCGATGCCGATGGATGCCGTGATCGGTGAGGGTGGTGATCGCGAGTATCGGCGCCTCACGCTGGCGGACCGATCGCTTATCCAGGCGGGTCTGGCGATGCGTCCGCCGCTGTCGGTTCGACGGATCGCGGCGGAGCTCGGGGTGTCGGCCTCGACGGTCTCTCGCGAGATCCGCGCGCACCAGGTGCAGCACTGGGAGACGCGTCATTATGACGCGCGTATCGCGCATTATCGGGCGTTAGCGGCGCGGCCGCGGTCTCGGCCGGGAAAGCTGGAACAGCCCGCGGTGCGAGCGGCGGTCGTGTCACGCTTGAACGACAAGTACTCGCCGCAACAGGTCGCGGGCGAGTTGAAGCTGCTGTTTCCCGATAACCCGGAGATGCACGTGTCGCACGAGACGATCTACCAGGCGCTCTACGTGCAAGGCAAGGGCGCGTTACGACACGAGCTGACGGTTGAGAAGGCGTTGCGGTCCGGACGAACAACACGGGTCCCGCAGTCGAAGCTGCCGCGCCGGTCCAGTCGCCCCTGGCTGGACGGGGCACGACTGACCGATCGTCCCGCTGAAGTCGAGGACCGGGCGGTGCCAGGGCATTGGGAAGGCGATCTCGTCGTTGGGCCCGGCAACTCCGGGATCGTGACACTTGTCGAACGCAAGCACAGGTTCACGCTCTTGGGCCGGCTGCCGGGGCAGCGCGACAGCAAGACCGTCACCGACGTGCTTGCCAGCATGATCGCGGAACTCCCCGCGACGCTGACTCGCACGATCACGTGGGACCAAGGCGCAGAGATGGCCGAGCACGCCGCGTTCACGATCGCCAGCGACTGCAAGGTGTTCTTCTGCGACCCCCACTCGCCCTGGCAGCGAGGCACGAACGAGAACACGAACGGCCTGATCCGTGACTTCTACCCCAAGGGCACGAACTTCAACGAGGTCACCGACGACGACCTTGCCGAGACACAGCGGCTGCTGAACATCCGACCACGCCGCACCTTGGGCTACCGGAAACCAGCTGACATGATCAACGAACTGATCAACGGTGTTGCACTAGCCACCTGAAACCGCCG
>NZ_HG779695.1:0-19275 GCF_000582705.2 Microbacterium sp. C448 | reverse complement strand
GTGTAGCGCGCCGATGGTGGGTATGAGTGCGACGGTGGGCTCGGCGGATGTGTCTCGCGCCGCGTCCCCCGCCGTCCGTGCTGCGCTTCTGGCTTCCGCCAGTCGGGTGCGCAGCTCGGCGATGGAGCTGATCATCCTTGGATGCTACCCCGGCAGCGCATCCGGGCCGTCCAGCTCGGTCCAAGCCCCACCGCCGGAATTGCCATCGCGCGGACCGCCCCGCACGATGCCCTCCCAATCCGGGGTGGTCTCCAGGGTGAGCGCCTGGTCGACGGTCGAGCGGACGAGTGCCGACAGGTATCCGCCCGGGTTGTCGATGCCGATACCGCGCAGCAGCGACGTGGACTGCTGGACGACGGCGCGGGAGAACTCCGTCGCCGTCGCGATCGCCTCGGCGTACGAGGCGCGATCCGCTTCGGCGATGACGACGGGCTCGCAGCCGAGTTCGACCGCGAGGGCCTGCGCGATCGGCAGCACGGCAGCGGGTGCCGTAACGGCCGCGTACCCCGCTTGCAGCTGTCGCAGGTCGATGCTCGTACCGGTGAAGGTGATTGCGGGGTGAACGGCGAGGGGGATGACTCCCTGCTCGACAGCCGGACGAAGGATGTCGGTGCCGAATCGCGCATCCGTGTGCAGCACGAGTTGGCCCGGCTGCCAGGCCGACACCGCTGCCAGGCCAGCGACCAGTTCGGCGAGCTGATCACTCGGCACGGCGAGGATGACGAGCTCACTGCGCCGCGCAATCTCGGGCGGATCCAGGTGCGGAACACCCGGGAGGATCGCCTCGACGCGGTCCGGGTCGGACCCGGGAGTGATGCCCGTCAGCGCGTGCCCGGCCCCGCCGAGCGCGGCGCCGATGATCGGGCCAACGCGTCCAGCGCCGATGATCCCGACGCCGAGGCGTCCCGCCCGGTTCACGTCGCCCCCGGCGCCTGGCCGGACGTCGATTCCGGCGCCTGGCCCACCATCGACTCCGGTTCCGCTGTCGAATCCGGTACGTGGTCCGGCACCTCGGCCACGACGGTTTCCGCCCACCGGTGGCTGCGATCCGCGGTGGAGGCGGCGGATGCCCGAGCCGTGACATCCGCGAAGGCCGCCAACGCGTCGTCCCGATCGAGCGCGGCGACGTAGCCGTAGACGGGTCCGGCGACGGTGTGCGGGCGAAGGGACGCGACGCGCAGCGACCGGTCGAGCGGCCCCTGATGCAGGCCGACGCTCTGCATGCGGGCGAAGGGGAAGATCGCGAGCGACCGCCAGATCTGACCGCGACGGAGCAGCAGCGCGTGCGGTGAGACGAAAAATCCGTTGCGCCGCCACGAGAAGGGCCGGATGAACCAGGCGCGACGGGGGGTCTGCGAGTACGGGTCACCCTCGCGCGGGCCGAGGATCCCGTGCTCGAAGAGCAGCGACCACTCGTCGTCGCGCGTGCCGGGCAGCACCAGGCGCAGGACGCGCTCGACGTCGGCACGGGTACCGACCGGCAGGACCGTCGTGAACTGATCGGTCGAGGTGTCACCCGCGCTTCGCCCCGTCAGGCGGTTGATCTTGATCAGCCACCATCCGAAAGGGCGCCAGAAGATCGACTGCCGCACCTCGATCGCGTGCACGCGGCCTGGGGGAATGATCTCGGTGACGGTCGTGAACAGCCCGAACGTCACCCGCAGCCCGTGCCGCGTGGGCGCGATCGAGTACCGCAGGGACTTCACGATCTGCGACACCCAGTAGGCACCGAATCCGAGCAATGCCGGTACGAGGCCGAGCAGTACCCACGGTGACCCCCAGATTCCACCGGCGATCGCGACGCCCGTCATCACGAGCAAGGCGACCGTGCTGCCCCCGAGCACCTGCGAGGCGATCAGTCGCCCGGTCGAGATATGGACGACGCTCTCGGGCTCGCTCGCCGGCCCTTCGGCCCCGGCGATGAGTCCGGTGATGCCCTCGCTAACGGCGCTCGATGCACCGCGAATGCGGTTCATGGATGCGACGGACCCGGACGCCTCGGCGAGCTGACGGCCCGAGGCCAGGCGCAGGATGTCGGCGCGCACCCTCTCGGCGTTACCCGTCGACAGGTAGTCGAGCTTGACGTTCGCATCTGTGCCCGCACCGACAACCTCGAGCTTCGCGAGTCCGACGAGACGCGCCACGAGAGGGCGCGTGAGGTTGACGCCCTGAACACGGTCGAGCGGTGCACGCCGTTGCGAGCGGAACAGGATGCCCTGCTTGACCTCGACGTCATCCTCCGTGATCCGGAAAGTGTGGAACCGCCACGACAGGTAGAAGCCGCCGACGACGAGCAGGAGCGCACCTAGAACGGCGAGGCTTGCCAGAAGCAGGAGCCCGTTGTCGAGCACCCAGTCGACCGGGTCGCCCGAGTTCCACTCTTCACCGTCGGGAAGCTCGGGCAGCACCGAAGGCAGAAAGATCGCCACCAGCCTGTCGCGCAGGTTGGCGATCACGATGCCGATCACCACGACGAGGAAGATGCCGCCCCGGAAGATCGGGGACAGCGGATGCATCCGGTGCCACTCGCCATCGCTCAGCTCGCTGCGCGCCTCGAACGGCTCACCGGGCACGGGCACATCCGTCGCGGCCGCATCCGTCGCGGCCGCATCCGTCATCGGCGCGGACGCCTCGGGCGTCGCACCGGCCGCTGCGGATTCGCTCACAGCCCCGTCCGTCGCGATTCGGCGACCTCGACCAGCAGGTCACGCAGGTGTTCGGCGGTCTGTTGCTCCAGGCCGGGGATCGTGACTCCCGTTGCGGCGGCGGCCGTCACGAACTTGAGTTGCGCAATACCGAACCCCCGATCGAGGGGGCCGTGGGTGATGTCGATCAGCTGCATCCGTCCATACGGCACGGCGACCAGGCGTTGCCACAGGATGCCGCGACGGAACACCAAGTCGTCTTGGCGCAGGCGATACCCGATCGAGCGCGCCTGGCGGGGGACGATGGCGGTCGTCCAGATCGAGATCGCCAGGATGATGCCGCCCGGGATGTAGGCCCACGTCTGATGCAGGAATAGCGTCAGAAACAGCATGGCGGCAGCCACGAGGACGATCAGCACGCCGCTCGAGATGAGCTGGACCCAGACGTACTTCGGCGAGATCTGGTGCCAATCGCCGCCGTCCAGCTCGAGCCGACTGGGCGAGCGCGGTTCGACGAGCGCGGTGAAGGTGCCGGCATCCAGCGAGTCGGAGTCGAGCGCATCTGTATTTCCCTCAGCGACCGGGCTCTCGTCGACGGGGATCTCATTCACGGGCGCCGCGAGACCGGTGCTTTCACCAGGGGTGGGTGTCGCCTCCGGCGGCGGGCTCTGGGGGTTCGTCATCGTCGTCCTTCCGGATGATGCACATGTTCTCGGCGACGAGTGCCGCGGCGACGAGGATCGCCCCCGCAACGGCGGTGGCGACGACCGCCGTGATCGAGCCTAACGGCGGCGGCACCGGGCGTGTCAGCAGGTAGAGGGCCAAACCCGCGCCGGCTCCCCCGGTCGCCGCGCCCACGATGCTCGACGCCTTGGCCAGGATCGCGATCCGCAAAGCGCGGAAGGGATTGACCGGGGGCCCGGATGCGGGCTGCGATCCCGCGGCGACGGCGCCGCTCTCGCCGCGCGGGCCCCGGATCGCCCGGCGGATGGGCAACGCCAGAACCACCACGATCGCACCGAGCAGCAGCAGCATGATCGGCAGCGAGATGAACGGTGTGAAGGTTGGGCGGCCTGAGACCGTCAGAAGGTGATCGAACAGGAAGCCGGCGAGCGCACCGAGCACGGCGGCCGAGACCAGGACGAGCGGACTGGTGCGCTTCACGCGCGGTCCCCACCCGAAGCATCCGGATGTGTGTCCGCCGCCTGTGCGCGGAGCCGCTCGACGAGATCGCGCACCGCTCCGTGACCCACCAGCACGGCCGCGGGGTCCGCCTCGAGCCACGGCTCGAGCACGAAGTCCCGCTCCGCGGCGCGCGGGTGCGGCAGGGTCAGGTTCGGGTCGTCCGACTGCACGTCGCCGTAGGCGATCAGATCGAGGTCGAGCGTGCGGTCGCCCCACTTCTCGTGGCGCTGACGTCCGTGCTCGGCCTCAATGCGGTGCAGCATCGCCAGCAGAACGCTCGGGGCCAGACGGGTCGAGACGAGGGCGACGGCGTTCAGGTACGCCGGCGCTGAGGCATCCGGACCATCCGGGCGCAGGGCAACCGTCTCGCGCGTCGGCGACACCCGCACGTGATCAACGAGAGGCAGCCGGGCGATCTCGCGCACCGCATCCTCGAGCGTTGCCCCCCGGTCACCGAGGTTGCTGCCGAGTGCCACGACGGCCACGATCGTTTCGTTTTCGGGCCGCGCGTCGCGGGGCGGGAGTTCTTCGGCCAGGCGGCGGCTCATGGGGTGCTCCGGGGGAAGTCGATCGCGGCTCGTTCGATGCTGGCTCGTTCGATGCTGGCTCGTTCGATACTGACCGAGACGTCCGAGAACTCGGCCTCGATGGGCGCGCTCGGCTTGTGGACGGTCACGCGGACGGAAGCCAGCCGCCGATCTGCGAGCACCGCCACCGCGATCCGCTCGGCGAGCGTCTCGATCAGGTTGACCGGCTCGCCCGCGACGATCGCGACGATCGCATCGGCGACCTCGCCGTAGTGGACGGTGTCGCGCACGTCGTCCGTGCGTGCCGCCTCGGCGGTGCGAAGTTTGAGCACGACGTCGATCACGAAGTGCTGACCCTGCTCGCGCTCGAAGTCGAACACCCCGTGTCGCCCGAAGACCCGCAGGCCGGTCAGAGCGATCTCATCTAGGCCGTCCACGGTGCCCCCTCCCTCCAGGCCGCCGCGATCACGAGCGCGTCCCGGGTCGCCGCGACGTCGTGCACACGAACACCCCACGCGCCCGCGCGCTCGGCCAGCACACTCGTCACAGCGGTCGCGGCGTCGCGGCGCTCGGTCGAGGGTTCGTCGCCGGATGACCCGGCCAGCGCCGCGGACAGGAATCGCTTGCGTGACGTGCCGACCAGAACGCGAGGCCCGAGGGCGACGAGGCGATCGAGGCCCGCGAGCATCGCCCAGTTCTGCTCGGCCGTCTTCCCGAAACCGATGCCCGGGTCGAGGATCACCCGCGACGGGGCAAGGCCCGCGCGGGCCGCATCGCGCATTCGGTCGGCGAGTTCGGCCGTCACATCCCGCGCGACATCTGCGTAGGCCGCGCGGGCGTACATGTCCGACGACGGCCCCCGCCAATGGCCCAGCACGAAGTCGGCGGATGTCTCGGCCACCGCGGCGAGCATGCCGGGGTCGGCGAGCCCACCCGAAACATCGTTCACGATCCGCGCGCCCGCCTCGAACGCCGCAACGGCCGTCGCGGCGTTCATCGTGTCGATGCTGACCATTACGCCGCGCCCCGCGAGGGCGGTCACGACCGGCAGAACCCGCCGGATCTCCTCGGCGACGGCCACACGTTCCGCGCCGGGCCGGGTGGACTCGCCTCCGACATCGATCACGCTCGCGCCGTCGGCGACGAGTTCGAGCGCGTGCGCGATCGCGACTTCGGGGTCGAGATACTGTCCGCCATCGCTGAAAGAGTCGGGCGTCGCGTTGACGATCCCCATGATCACGGTGCCGCCAGTGTTCGCCGCGCTCACAGTGCCTGCCACGGGTTCGATGTTTGCCGCGCTCACGAGCGGACGCCGCCGATCAGACCGATCAATTCGGCCCGAGCTGCGGGCTCGGCGAGTTCGCCGCGGGCAGCAACCGTGACGGTCGACGCATCCGGTTGACGACCGCCGCGCATGGTGACGCATCCGTGACGCGCATCGAGTACGACCAGAACACCGCGCGCGTCGAGCTCGTTCTGGATCGTGTCGGCGATCTGCTCGCCGAGCCGCTCCTGCACCTGCGGGCGCGCCGCGAGGATGTCGACGACCCGCGGAAGAGCGCCCAGCCCGACCACGGTGTCGCCCGGCAGATAGGCGACGTGCGCCACACCGCGGAAGAGCAGCAGGTGGTGCTCGCACACCGAACGGAAGGCGATGTCGCGCAGCAGCACCGCGCCCGAGGCAACCGTCTCGGGCTCGGGTCCGCGCGCGACCGAGATCGGGTTGCCGAGCGGCTCGGCGGGATCCTGGTCCAGCCCGGAAAAGAACTCGGTGTAAGCCTCGGCGACACGTTGCGGGGTCCGCTTCAGACCCGGACGATCGGGGTCCTCGCCGATGGCGACCAGCAGTTCACGAACGAGCGCCTCGACGCGCCCGGAGTCGACAGCCATGAACTACGCCGTAGCCGGGCGTGCCTGACCCGACGGCCGCCGGCGCGGCTGCTTCTCGGCGACGACCTCCTCGGCAGGCATGTCCGCCGCGAGACCCTCCGGCAGGGTTTGCTTCGGGACCTCGACCGGGGGAAGGGCCGACACGGGCCGCTTCTCGCTCGAAAGCCACTGCGGACGCGGCGGCAGGCGACGCACCTCGGTGAAGATCTCGGCGAGCTGCAGGTGATCGAGCGTCTCTTTCTCGAGCAGCTCGAGCGCAAGCTTGTCGAGCACGTCGCGGTTGTCGCTGATCACCTGGTAGGCCTCGTTGTGCGCCTGCTCGATGAGCGCGCGCACCTCGGCATCGACGCGCTCGGCGATCGACTCGGAATACTCGCGGCCGTGACCCATGTCACGGCCCATGAAGACCTCACCGCTCGCGGCGCCGAGCTTGACCGGCCCGAGCTGCATCGTCATTCCGTACTCGGTGACCATCTTGCGGGCGATGTTCGTCGCCTTCTCGATGTCGTTCGACGCACCCGTGGTCGGGTCGTGGAAGACGATCTCTTCGGCCACGCGACCACCCATCGCGTACGTCAGCTGATCCTGAAGCTCGTTGCGGGTGACCGAGTACTTGTCGTCGAGCGGCAGCACCATCGTGTATCCGAGCGCCTTGCCGCGCGGCAGGATCGTGACCTTCGTCACGGGGTCGGTGTGGTTCATCGCCGCCGCGGCGAGCGCGTGCCCACCCTCGTGGTACGCCGTGATCAGGCGTTCCTTGTCCTTCATGATGCGCGTGCGGCGCTGCGGTCCCGCGATCACGCGGTCGATTGCCTCGTCGAGCGCGCGGTTGTCGATCAGTTGCGCGTTCGAGCGAGCTGTCAGCAGAGCGGCCTCGTTCAGAACGTTGGCGAGATCGGCGCCCGTGAAGCCGGGCGTCTTCCGAGCGACGACCTCGAGGTCGACCCCGTCGGCGAGCGGCTTGCCGCGGCCGTGCACCTCGAGGATGCGCTTGCGGCCCTGCAGGTCGGGGGCGTCGACGCCGATCTGACGGTCGAAGCGGCCGGGACGAAGCAGAGCCGGGTCGAGGATGTCGGGGCGGTTCGTCGCCGCGATCACGATGACGTTGACCTTGGGGTCGAAGCCGTCCATCTCGACGAGCATCTGGTTGAGCGTCTGCTCGCGTTCGTCGTGCCCGCCACCCATACCGGCCCCACGGTGACGACCGACGGCATCGATCTCATCGATGAAGATGATCGCCGGCGAGTTCTCCTTGGCCTGGTTGAACAGGTCGCGCACGCGGCTCGCGCCGACACCCACGAACATCTCGACGAAGTCCGAACCCGAGATCGAATAGAACGGCACGCCCGCCTCCCCCGCGACGGCGCGAGCGAGCAGGGTCTTACCGGTTCCGGGAGGGCCGTACAGCAGCACGCCCTTAGGGATGCGGGCACCGACAGCCTGGAACTTCGTCGGATCCTTCAGGAAGTCCTTGATCTCCTGCATCTCTTCGATCGCCTCGTCAGCACCCGCGACATCCGCGAACGTGACCGTCGGCGACTCCTTCGAGACCAGCTTGGCCTTGGACTTGCCGAACTGCATGACCTTGCTACCGCCACCCTGGGCGGACGAGAGCAGGAACCAGAAGAGCAGACCCAGCAGCAGCAGCGGGATCATGAGAGAGAGGAAGCCGTCGAACCAGGATGCCTGGGGCACGACGTCATTAAATCCGTCGGACGGGTCCGCGGCATTGATCGCGTTGACGACCTCTTCCGCGCGAGCGGTCACGTAGTAGAACTGGACGTCCGTCGAGCCCTCGTAGGCCTCCGACAGGGTCATGTCGACGCGCTGGTCGCCGTCGGTCGTGACGACCTCCGTGACGGTGCCCCCGCTGAGGAGCTCGAGTCCCTGTTGCGTCGAGATCTGCTTGGCTCCGCCGAGGCTCGAGATCAGCGTGAAGCCCACGATGAGGAAGACCCCGATCAACAGCACATAGATCAGGGGATTACGGGAGATCTTCTTGAAGTCCATGGTGGCGGGGCGAGCCCGAAGCCTTTCGTCGACGTGCCGCACCAGGGCGGTTCAGACAGGGTATCGCTCCCCCGCTTTGCACCGGCTGTGCATTCGCCCACGGCGTACAGCGCCGGCCCGGCCTGTGATGTCCCACTTTCTGCCGGTTTGGCGACCGTTTACCGGTGAGAAGTGGGACACATGCGCCTAGAAGTGGGACATGGGCGATCAGGAGTAGACGTGCGGCGCCAGCACCGCGACGTCGCGGAGGTTGCGGTACTGCTCGGCGTAGTCGAGACCGTAGCCGACGACGAATTCGCTCGGGATGTCGAAGCCGACGTACTTGACGTCGACATGCACCTTGACCGACTTGGGCTTGCGCAGCAGCGCGAGCACCTCGACCGACGCCGCACCGCGGACGCGGAAGTTGTCGAGCAACCAGCTCAGCGTGAGCCCCGAGTCGATGATGTCTTCGACGATCAGCACGTGCTTGTCGTGCAGATCGGTGTCGAGGTCCTTGCGGATCTGCACCACACCACTCGACTTGGTGCCGGCCCCATAGGAGGAGACGGCCATCCAGTCCATCGGCACCAGCATCGGCAGCGCACGGGCGAAGTCCGCCATGACCATGACGGCACCCTTCAGCACGCCCACGAGCACCAGGTCCTTGCCCGCGTAATCTTTGGCGACCTGTGCGGCCAGCTCCTGCAGTTTGGCGAGGATCTGCTCCTCGGTCACGAGGACATCCGTCAGGTCATCGGCGATATCGGCGGCGCGCATGGGCTCGAGTCTAGGCTCCGGGGCCGGGGCATCCGAAAGTCAGGCGCGAGCCGTGAACACCAGCCGGGCGCCGCGGCGCTCGGCCAAGCAGCCGGGCAGATCGATCGGGGCCTGACCGTGCCAGTCGGTCACGAGTCGCGCAACCTCCAGGGTTTGCGAGCGGGTCAGGCTGACCCCGAACTCGCTCTGCACGACGTGGCGAATCACGCGATGACGCAGCGCTGCCGGGTTGGCGGCGAGCGCGGCGACAGAGACCGAAATGCCCGCCTCGGCGTGCTCGACGATGTCTTCGATCGTCTCGTCGATCATGTCGCGGAACGCCTCGGTGTCCTCCCGCAGCTGCTCGGCGGTGCGCGCGAGGGCCTCGGCGACGCCGGGCCCGAGTTCGTCCTCCAGCAGCGGCAGCACCCGGTTGCGGACGCGCACACGGGCGAATCGGGGATCTGCGTTGTGCGGGTCATCCCACGGCGCCAGTCCTTCGGCCGCGCATGCCGCGCGGGTTGCTTCGCGGCGCACGGCGAGTAGCGGACGCATCCAGAGCACACCGGATGTCTCGTCCGCCCGCACGGGCGCCATGCCCATCAGACTCGATCCACCCGAACCACGCGCGAGGCCGAGCAACACGGTTTCGGCCTGATCGTCGAGGGTGTGGCCGAGCAGCACAGCGACAGCGCCGGTGCGCTCGGCCTCGGCACGCAGCGCACCGTAGCGCGCGTCCCGGGCAGCGGCCTCGGGCCCACCATCCGCTGCAACCTCGACTGGGACGACCATCGCGGTGAGCCCGAGGGTCCGTGCGGCACCGGCCGCGGCCTCGGCTTGTGCGGCCGAGGCATCCTGCAGTCCGTGGTCCACCACGACGGCAGAGGCTTCAATGCCGAGCCGTGGCGCCTCGAACGCGACCGCCGCGGTCAACGCGAGCGAGTCGGCACCGCCCGAGAGAGCGACGAGCACGCGGGCTTCCGCGGCGCCGGGCTCACCGCGCAGGGGTGTCAGGGCCGCACGAACCGCCGACCGCACGGCCGCAACGGCGGGGTCGAGACGCCCGCGGTGGGCGCTGTGGTCGGCAGTCTCGGGCACGCCCCCACCGTACCCGCCGTGGTGTGCCGTAAATCTGAAAGGAACCACGACACCTCAGACCTCGAAATCCACCCCATCGGGGCCCGGGGGATCCGAGATTCCTGTCAGATTTACGCCCTGCACCGGTTGACTAGGCTGGAACGCGGCGATCAGCAGGTCCGCCACTCACTTTTCGCACCATCTATATCGAGGAGCCACGCATGGGCGCGTACGACGCCGTCATCGAGATCCCCCGCGGCAGCCGCGTCAAGTACGAGGTCGACCACGGCACCGGCCGCGTGTTCCTCGACCGCGTGCTGTTCACACCCATGGGTTACCCCGCCGACTACGGATTCTTCGAGAACACCCTCGGCGAGGACGGCGACCCGCTCGACGTGCTCGTGCTGCTCGATGTCACGCTCTTTCCGGGCGTCATGGTGACCGTCCGCCCCGTCGGCGTGCTGAAGATGAGCGACGAGGCCGGCGGCGACGACAAGCTCGTCGCCGTGCTGGCGAAGGACCCGCGCTGGGCCCACATCCAGGACGTCGACGACATTCCCGAGTTCACGAAGAAAGAGATCGCGCACTTCTTCGAGCACTATAAGGACCTCGAGCCGAACAAGTGGGTCAAGGTCGACGCGTGGGGCGATGTCACCGAGGCTGAGCGCCTCGTTGCCGAGTCCATCGTCCGCTTCGAAGAGCACGAGGGTCAGACCAAGACGCAGGGTGAGGGCGAAGCGCCCAAGTCCATCTGATCCGGTCCGGAGCCCGTCGGCGCGTCAGTCGTCGTCGCGGGCGGACTCGAGCAGCGGATGATCGCGGCTGTCGCGGTCGTCCATCTGGACGGGTATCGCGGCGGTGAACTCGGATGCCCGGGCCTCCCCATCGGCATTGCCCGAGAAGAGTCCGGCGCGGTCACGCGCTTCGGCGGGCGCTGCCGATTTCACGGCCGACGAGCGCTGCTGACCGGGATCGCCGACCAGAACACGCTGTAGCGGCAGGGATGCCGCATCCTCATCGCGCACCCATTCGACGAGGGATTCGCGCACGACGCACCGCAGATCCCAGAGCGCTGCCGAGTCCGCCGCGCTGACCAGCACGCGCACCCGCACCATGCCGCCCGTCGCCTCGGTCACCTGCAGCACCTGCGTGCGGCCATCCCAGAGCGACGACTCGGCCAGCACGGCCTCGAGTCGGGCGCGCATGGCATCCGTCGAGACGCGCCAGTCGACGTCCAGCTCGACCGATCCGACGATTTCGCTGCCGTACTTGGTCCAGTTCTCGAACGCGGTCGAGGTGAAGTAGTTGCAGGGGAGCACGACGGTGCGCTGATCCCAGGTCATGACGACGACGTAGGTGAGCGTGATCTCGTGGATACGGCCCCACTGGCCGTCCACGACGACGACGTCGTCGACGCGGATGGCCTCCGAGAAAGCCAGTTGCACGCCGGCGAACACGTTCGCGAGCACGGACTGCGCGGCGAGACCGGCGACGATCGAGGCGATACCCGCAGATGCGAGGACGCTCGCACCCACGGCTCGCACACCGTCGAAGGTGAGAAGGCAGGCACCGATCGCGACGATCACCACGATGACGACCACCAGACGACGAACGATCTGCAGCTGCGTGTGCAGGCGACGCGCGACGCGGTTGTCGGGTACGTCGAGGCGATAGCGACTGAGGCTGAGGTCGGCGATGAACAGCAGTAGCTGGCAGACGAGCCACGCGCCGGATGAGATCAGCGCGATCAGCAGTGCGTGATCGACGACATCGCGCCAGTCGGCCCCCGGAAAGCTGATCGCCACGGCGATCCACACCCCGACGATGAGCAGAGTGACGCGGAACGGCCACCGTGCGCGCGCGATGAGCGTGGTCGCCCACTGCCTGTGGCGGGACGTCGTCCGGACGATAACGGACGCAATCGCCGAGATGATGAGGACGGCGATGAGCGCGCCGACGAGGGCGAGGGAAAAGGTCAGAAGTGTTGACCAGGGTTCGGGCACGGGATCTCCGATCGGGTCATCATCAGGCTAGGCACGACCCCCCGACCCGACGCAAACCCAGAGAAATGTCGACAGGCTTTGCCCAGCTAGATCGAGATGCCCCGGGCGCGCATGAACACTTCGGGATTCGTGCGGTAGCCGTTGATCCAGACCTCGAAGTGCAGGTGGCATCCGTACGACAGGCCCGTCATGCCCTCCCGGCCGATGAGCTGGCCGGAGCTGACGTTCGCACCGTAGCCGACCATGAAGCCGCCGTTCTGGATGTGCGAGTACCGCGTCACGACGCCACCGCCGTGGTCGATGTGGATCTGGTTGCCGCTCTGCCCGTTGGCGGCTGCGTAGGTCACCCGACCGCTGTACGCGGCGAAAACGCCGGCGCCGCAGCCGGTCGACATGTCGGTGCCGTTGTGGAAGCCCGTGCATCCGTATCCCGGTGTACACAGCGTGGCGCGAGACCCGTAGCGGTCGCTCTGACGCCCGCTGGATGGGCGGGCCCAACCGGTGGTGCCGACCTGTCCGCCGCCACCGCCACCGCCGCCTCCGCCACCGCCGCCACCGCCGTTCGCAGCAGCTGCCGCAGCGGCTTCCGCGGCGAGGCGACGCGCTTCTTCCTCCGCACGGCGCCGAGCCTCTTCTTCAGCCTTGCGCTTGGCTTCGACACCCGCCTGATACCCGGCGACGGTCTGCGCGGTCTGGTCCTTGAGGGCGGCGAGCTGCGCCTCGAGCACGACGAGGTGCTCGGACTGAGCGTCCAGGGCCGCCTGGGCGGCATCCGCAGCAGCCTGGGATTCGACCATCTTCTGTTCGGCGACCTGCTTCAGGCGGTCGCGCTCGTCGCGGGCGACGGATGCCTGGTCGCTCAGCGACTGCGCGGAGTTCTGGGCCGTGACCGCACTGGCGAAGGTGTCTTTGTTCCGCTCGAGGACCTTGTCCATGCGGCCGAGGCGTCCGAGCAGGTCGTCTGCCCCCGTCGCGGACCCTGCGAAGAACAGTTCGAGCGAGGTGTCGTCGCCGCCGCTGCGGTACAGCTGCGAGGCGACCTTGCCCGCGCGCTGTGATGCCGCGCTCGCCGCCGCGCCCTGGGCGTCAGCCTGGGCTTGCAGATCATCGGCGATCATGACCGAGTTGAGGTATTCCTCTTCGGCCTCGAAGTACTCCATCGAGGCCTGCTCGGCGGCGGCCTGCGTGGCTGCGACGTTGGCCTGGAGCTGGTTGATAAGGCCCTCGATGCGAGTGACCTCGCTGGCCTTGGATGCTTCGTTGCCCTTGGCGCGCTGAACGTCATCCCACGAGGGGTAGGTCGCGGCGAACGCGGCGGGAATCATGGGTCCGCCGATCGCACCGGCGGCGACCAGACCGAGCGCACCAGCGCCGAGTAGCCACCGACGGGATACGGACCGCTTCGCGATTGCGGCGTTGGCCCGCATCTCGGCCGGAGTCGGAGCACACCCGCAGTCCGGTTCGGGACCGGATGCGTCGCGCACGAAGGCGTCGCCGTGCAGAGCTGACACGTCGTTCCTCCCGATTGCTACGCCAGTAACATAAATCACACTAACAACATCTTTAACATTCGCAACATGCGATGTCTTGTGCTGCAAGTATTCGCCCAGTTCGGGGCGATTCCCAGTCCATATCGGTCGACGACTTATATGGGCGTAGACCACCAGCATCCCCGCCCGTCGCGGTCGGCACGGGCTGGCGCGCCCGCGATTGGCGGTTTCGTCGGGGAATGCGTATGCTTGAGCGTCGGTAAGCGTGAGCCCTTGGGTTCATTCGGCCCCATCGTTTAGCGGCCTAGGACGCCGCCCTTTCACGGCGGTAGCACGGGTTCGAATCCCGTTGGGGTCACTCGTACAACTAAATAGCATGGCCCTGTAGCGCAGTTGGTTAGCGTGCCGCCCTGTCACGGCGGAGGTCGCGGGTTCAAGTCCCGTCAGGGTCGCTCTAAGCGACGGGCCCTTTCTTATGAGAGGGCCTTTCGTCTAGATCGCGGCAGACTCGCTTTCGAGCGGACGCCGCAAGGCTCTGTAGCTCAGTTGGTAGAGCGCACGACTGAAAATCGTGAGGTCACGGGATCGACGCCCGTCGGAGCCACACGGACCGTCGTTACAACGGTCCCAGAAACCCTCGCCTAGCTTCTACATGGCGGGGGTTTTGCTTTTCCCTGGTGAGGCGCGGTTTTTCTGCGTGTGCGCGAGTTGCCCAACCACCGGTCGTTGAGCGAGCGCAGCGAGTCGAAACGGCTCGGCCGGATGCTGATTCGCTGGCCTCGTCGGCGGCTTGGGCCGGTCTGGGGCCGGTCCGCGTCCCAAATAGCGCATGTGACTCCCCGTCAGACATCCCGACGACGCAGCGACGCGACATGTCTGCCAGGCTGATCGTGTGGACGGCTTCGATCTTTGGTTCGGCAGAATCGCGAACGGACTGACCATCCTCGCCGCGGTAATTGCGATCGCCGGCGTGATCTGGGCGGTCCTATCAAGAGCGAGGCTCGGAGTACGTTCGATGCGCTCGCCCAGCCTCGTTCCGAGTTTGACTCTGATCGTCACATCGGACGGTTCGAATCCCGTTCGCAATCTCGAACTGATCGCCGGAACGCTTACGCCGAGTGGGTTCTCAATGGCCGGCGGCGACATCGCCACTCTATCCGAACTCGGGGGTGGCGAAACACTGCTCGTGGAAGCTTTCGATCCGCGGCAGACGACGTACGCGGACCCTCCTCGGCCAAATGAGCGGAGGTGGGAGATCACAGGCGATGAGGGCTTCTACCTCCAGGCGCGCTGGCAGCACCCGCTCCTCCCGTGGCGCCGCGCAAGTCGAACCTACGCTTGGACGACACCACGGCGTTTCGGAGACGACGACCCGGAGGTACTGCACGGTCGAGCGGAACGCGCGTTTCTGAAGCAGACCCAGGACCCAGCGCTGAACCCTACTCTTGCGAGCTATATCGCACCGAGGCGCGCAGGGGCCACAGTCGCAACTGACGAGACGTTCGACGCGATCGTGTCGGCCTACAACGGAGTCACTATCGTCGGGTTCGGCCCGACGTGGCAGGGCGAGCACTGGCTCGCGACGCGAAGGGTCTTGGACGTGTTCGCAACTCGGCACTCGAAGAGGATTCAAGTTCTAGTCGTCAACGTCGACGAGGCACCGGTGCTCTCGTCTCGATTCGAGACGAACATCGTCCCGACCTTCAAGGCTCTGCTCGACGGCAAGGTCGTTGCTGAGCACAACGGCATCGTTGCTTACAGCGACTTGGAGGAAGCCTTCTCCAGCTACTTGCGCTGATCTTGCGATCAGTTGGACACGCAAGGCGCACTTCGGGCGATCGCTGCGTGGTCCTCGTCCGTGAGTAGGTCCACCGCGGTTTCCATGACGACCTCCTCTCCCTCCACATTCGCACGAACGAAGGGTAACTCGCAGCGCTCAGTCCTCGTCGGGAGCACTGCTTGAAAGGCTCGCGAGCCAGGCGTCGATGACATCGAAGCGGATGGGCGCGAACCCGGAGGCATCCACTCCGACGTGGAACTCGTGCGAGCCATGAGCACCGAACGCTCGATCGTGAGTGTGCCCGTGGAGAAGGGGAACCCCGGTATCGGCCGGGCGGTGCGAGCTGTGGCGTTCGACACCGGTCGTGTCGCCCTCGAACGGGTAGTGGGACGCAATCAGCCGCGCACCGCCGCGCTGGCCCTCGACGATCTCCGGCAGCACCGTCCATCCAGCCGCCTCATACATCGGCAAGAAGCGCTCGATCGCCCGATTTGACTGCGTCGCCGGGGACACCCGGTCGTGGTTGCCTGGCACCAGCAGTCGGCGCCCGTTGAGCTGCGACGTCAACCCAACGCTCTCCTCGATCGGTCCGAGCGCCAGGTCGCCGAGATGGAGTACGACGTCGTCGGGACCGACGATTGCGTTCCATCGGTCGATCATCGCCGCGTTCATCTCATCGACCGAGCCGAATGGCCGGCCGGCGAGCTCGCTAATGCGAGCGTGCCCGAAGTGGTGATCGCTCGTCACGAAGTCGACGGCGTCGAAGTCGAACTCCGTCAGGGGTCGACCTGTCATGCCATCCCTCCCTGAATCTCGACGTTCAGCGCCTCAATCACCGACGCAACGTCACCCATCTTGATGCAGTCGATCGGACGCCGGCCCTCAAGGTGCGCATTGTGACCCAGTAGCCACCCTCTGCTCCCCCGGGGCAGATAGAGCTGATGCAACAGCTCTGCCACGTCAGCAGGAATCTCAACCGCGTCGGCGTCGGCAACCCGATCATCGCTCATGCGGGGCTCCGATAGACGCTGACACCCCAACCGGGCAGGCTCGTGTCGTCGTCAAGTGAATCGAGGATGGTCGACAACGGCGGCGGTACCAGCCAGTCATTCCACCTCTCGGTTTCGCCCTTATCGCCGCTCGCGAACCTATCGGGCTGCTCCCACGCGTCCCATGCGAGCTCCAGGACGTGATGCTCGATCACGAGCGCGGCCCATCTGTTCGCGAGGGTCATGCGATCAACGACGCTGGCGGACGCACCACCCACTGCCGCGATCCTCTTGCTACCGATCCTCGCCAGTCCGACCTTGAATTTATGAAGCCGCGGCAGATGCAAGAGATAGGTCTGGTGCGGTTCCCACCACCCAAGCTCTACGTGGAAGTCATGAGCGTCAGTCGGTGGGTTCGTGAGGCACGTCCGCGCGTAGCCGAGCCAGTACGAGCGAATCGTCTGAATGCGCTCGATGGGGTTGTTGCGGACGAAAACCTCCCACACGAACGTCACAGTCTCCGCGGAAAGATCCGCGATAGCACGCCGATCGGCACGAAGCCACGCGCGACTTTGCGGCTGCCGCGGCATCGACTCCCACCATTCCGGCTTCGACCGGGCCTGCGCAGGCAGGGGCCGTCCGATCAGCGCCTCGACTTCACCGAATGACAAGACGGCGTCTTCGGCTGGATCGACACGACGCAGGTAGTCACCCAGCGGCGTATACACAAGCTCGAGCCGCGACAGCGGCTCCGTCGGCTCCTCGGACATGGTGCTACCTCTCAATCAATGAGGGACGTTTTGCCCTCACTAGGTATAGGCCCGTCTTTCGGGGGTTCGCGGACACGCGAGTTGGAAGATTCATGGCCACCGCTCGAAGACGTCGTCGAGCGCATCGATGTGCGCAACCGCGCGCTCGATGTGCGCCAGCTCGAACTCGTCGGCGAAGTCGTCGGCGTTGCGGTGCAGCAGGCTGCGGTATTCCCCCAGAGCGTTGACGAGGATGGCGTGGCACTCCGGATTGGCGAGCAGCTCGTCGAGCCTCTCGTGGACGTCCATCACTCCCCCTCACCGAACAGTGAGTCGATGGCGGCGGCGGCACGACGGGCAACGTCGGAACGAGCCCGGCTGTATCGCTCGGTCATCTGCATACTCGAGTGCCCGAGCACGGCCTGAACGTCGTTCGCCGAGGCGCCGGCATCGAAGAGCATTGTGGCGAGCGTGTGGCGCAGGTCGTGGAGTCGCAGGTCGTCGCGGTGCAGCTTCGCTCGGAGCGTCTTCCAGCCGATCGCGCGACGGACGTTCGAGGCATTGATCCGTCCCCCGCGAGGACCCGTGAACACGAGTTCGCCGCGGTGCTTGCCGGCCATGGCCTCGGTCAGCAGCGCAACGAGCGGCGTCGGGATCGGCACGTCCCGCTCCTTATGGCTCTTCGGCGTCAGCTCAACGCCGCGCCCGTCCGCGCCGATGCTGAATGCGCGCCGTACGTGGATCGTCCGATGCGCACGATCGACGTCTTCAATGCGCAATGCGGTCGCCTCGTTGGCGCGCATGCCTGTGTAGACGAGAGCGGCGATGTAGCGCCGATAGTGCGCATCATCGATCGCGGCAAGCAGCGTCGGTACCTCCGCGGCCGTGAGCGCGCGAGATCGCAGGCTCGTCACCGACTCGGACTTCGGACGACGCGCGAGACGTGCTTGGTTCAGCGGCACCAGGTGCGCGCGGACCGCGCCGTCAAGCAGGCGGCTCAGCACCGAGAGCGCATCGATCCGCGTCGATGTGCTTCCCTCCCAGCCGGTGATCGCGTCCTCGATGACGCCCGCCGTGAGCTTCTCGAGCTTCACGTGGCCCAGCCACGGCTTCACCCGCAGCCGCCAGCCGCGCTCGTATGCACGCGCCGTTGACGCCCGCACACTGCTCTCGATGACCGACCAGTGCCGCGAGTGCCATTGGGTGAGCGTCATATCGCCGTCGGGGTAGCGGCGAGTGAGCGTTTCGGCGCGGAGCTTCTTGGCCTCGGCGAGCGTCTCAACGTAGGTTGAGCGTTCGCGCTGCTCGCCGTTCAGGCCGATAGCCCAGACGCGCACCTGGTACTTGCCTCGATCCTTGCGGAAGCGGATCCCCTCGGGCAGCGGGCGCCGGGTCTTCGGGTCGATCCGCTCGCCCCGTTCAGCCGACACCGCGGGTACCGCCGGCCTCGAGGAACGCTGCAACGGTCGACGCCCGCCAGAGCATGTGCTTGCCCATGTGCGCGTCGGGGAATGGGAACCGGTTCTGCCGCCGCAGCGAGTCGAAGGTCGACAGCGGCACGCGGCAGAGCGCGGCGGCCTCGCGGCGAGTCAGATAGTCGTTCTGCTCGGCGTGGTCGGCGACCTCGACCTCGGGGTCGTCGACGAGCGTGTGAGTGGTCATATCGTGCTCCTTTCGGTGGGTGGGGTGTTGCGGTCTCGTGCGCGATCGTGGCGCCATTGTCGGGCGGCATTCGCTGCTTCTCTCGCGAGTGCTTTATCGCCGTCGGTGAGCCAGCCCATGCCCGCGTATGCCCACGAGCCGATGACGAGAACCTCATCGGGGCTGATCTCCTCGGTCGGCTTCGTCTTGGCGAGGAGATGCTTGAGACGCCAGGTCCGTCGCGCGCCGCGGAGCGAGCCGAGCGTCACCGAGTAGCGACGGGACTTCGTCGAGAAGTGACCGCGGAAGCCGAGCATCCCGTCCCAGCGATGCAGCTGCGCGTAAGGTCCTTCGGGATCGACGACAGTCGCCAGCTCCCGAACGGTCGACTTGATGCGCTTGATGTGATCGCGGCCAGCGCCTGTCGGCTCGAGGTCTTCGGTTGCTTTGGTGGCGTACTTGGCGATGTAGGCGGCGACCGCACGATCAGACAATCTAGGGGAATCTAGTGATTCGCTAGATGTAGCTCTCCGTGACGTTGTGAACGCGTT
>NZ_HG779694.1:0-28390 GCF_000582705.2 Microbacterium sp. C448 | reverse complement strand
ACCGATACACCACGTCCCAGGACTTGACCACGCGTCCTGGTACGAGCGCCCGAAAACGAAGAAGTCCCGGGTGAAAACCCGGGACTTCTGTGCAGTGCCCCCGACTGGAATCGAACCAGCGACCTTTGGTACCGGAAACCTCATTCGGGCCGGCGAATGGGGGCGATGACCTGCGAAAACCGCGTGATTCCGCGGGACCGCCGACCAGTTGGATCATCGATCGACGGATAGATACTCAGGGAGTGTTGTCACGGTGTTGTCACGCGAGACAGATGAATAGGGCGGTCCGCGGCCGCTGAACACCCCGGCTCACCACCCCTGACGTCTCTGCCCACCACGCCTTTCTCTCGCTGCAACAGTCAGCGAACAAGCGATCGGGTGCGGCGCATTGCCCGATGTGAGCGGTTGCTGATAGGTCATGGTTGGGACGTCGGCTCGATAGGCGGCTAGCCACGGCCGGAGCGCCGGGGATGTCAATGTGGAGCACGCGCAGCGAAGCGAGCATGAACGACATTGACTTCACCAAGCGCGGGCTGAGGATGGGCCGTCGAGGCGATGGCCTGTCGCGATCACTGGCACGTACCGCTGGTGACGCGGGTGATCGCCGTTTCGACGGTGAGTCGAGCGAAGAGCGGAGCCAAGAGGACCTGACGGTACGGAGCGCGGGCCGTCCCTAGTATCTCGGCGTCGGAGGGTGGCCCGCCCCCGGCCAAACCGTGTCCGAAACGGCGCCGGATGGAGGGAGCGCAGGATCGCGGATTCGAACTCTCGTTTCTCAGCCGCGAATAGGCATTATGCCGCGTAATTCCGCATTTCTCACGAGCGGCTTGCGTCCAGCATCGCCCTGCCAAAGAAGCGCGTAATTCCGCGGGCAACGTCGGTTAATGTGTCATAACTGTGCCACGGGTGCACTCGACACGTCGAACAGTCTCGAGGAGTGAGGGAGCAAGGTGGGGCACTCCTTCCAGACTCTTGGCTACGCGGCACGACGCTGAAGTTCGGTGCAGCGCCCTGGCGTGGGACGATCGGAGAATTCGGATAGAGGCTGCGGGAAGGAGTGCCAGTGCGCTTGATCGAGGTTGAGTTCACGGGATACCGCCGATTGCGCGCCGCGAAGTGCAATGTAGATGGACCGACCATCGCATTCATCGGCCCGAACGAGTCGGGCAAGAGTTCGATTCTGGAGGGTCTTCGATGGCTCAGCTCCGAAGGGGATGTCCCGCTCGATCCGCGATCGTTCAACAGACAGCGGCCGCCACACTCGGACGACATTGTTGTCGGAGCGCGCTTCCGGCTGGATGCTTCTGACTTGGCGAGCATCGCGGAACTCGACATCGATCCCGACGTGACCATCTCGAAGGATAATCTCACTGTTCTGCGGGTGAGTCGTAAAGCCTCCGGTGTTCAGGTCACGGGCACGGACCTCACGGTCAATCGGAACCCGAAACCGTTCACCCTCGCGAGAGAACTCGCAGAATCGCTTCGTGGGGCGCTGTCTAGTGCTGGCGAAGTCCTCGATGAACACGAGGTCGACCGACGGGAGCAGATGCCAGGCACCCTCTCGACTGCGATCGCGCGAGCATCAACAGAGTGGAACTCGGAGACGCTCGATGTCTTGGAAGGTGAGCTCACTTCGCTCAAGGCGTTCGGCGCCGACGTGTTTGGGATTCCGGGTCGCGCAACCGGACTGGCGGCGCTCAGGACCGCAATCGGAAAGACAGCGGAGGCGACTCAGACTGCACTAGTGGCCGCGCGCAAGGCCAGTCCCGACGCGGCGATTCGCAGGACCCTTCTGGCCCGTGCACCGAAGTTTCTTCTGTTTACCGACGAAGATCGAGAAATCCGGGAGCGCTACAACCTCGCGGATGATGCGACTCGCGCAAACCCTGGCTCACCGTTTCGGAACCTGCTTGCGATTGCCGGCACCTCTGTTGACGAACTGTGGCAAGCAATCAGTAGCGGAGCTCCTGCCCGGATGCGCAGCCTCGAGCGACGCTTGAATGCATCCCTGTCTGAGCGACTACAGCCATCGTGGAGCCAAGCCGCCCTTGCGGTCGAGCTCGCGATCAACGAGGGAGGGCTCGTAGAGGTCAACATCAATGAAGTCGACAGCGCCGATTACACCGTCACGCCGATCAGCGAACGCAGCGATGGGCTGAGGACCTTTCTCGGTCTCGTTTGCTTCTTGATCGCGCGGGACCTGGATGTACCTCCAGTTCTCATGATTGATGAGGCTGAGCGGAATCTCCATTACGACGCCCAAGCGGATCTCGTCCGGGTGCTCACCGACGAGCTCGATGTTCACAAGGTCATCTACACAACTCATAGCCCCGGCTGCCTCCCGCTCGATTTGGGTACCGGTATCCGCGTTGTGCGTCGCGATCGCAGCGACCGCGGCGTTAGTACGCTGACCAACACCTTCTGGACCGACTCCGAGCCAGGGTTCTCGCACTTGCTTTTCGCGATGGGCGCGGAGGCCGCGGCGTTTTCGGCGTTCCGTCGCGCGGTGCTCGCGGAGGGCGTGTCGGAGATGATTCTCCTGCCGACGCTGCTTCGGCTCGCGGATAGCGATCGCCCGCTCGACTTCCAGATCGCGTTCGGCCTGTCCAACATCCCGATTGCGCAGGCCATGCACTCGGTCGCACTCATCACGTGTTTCTTGGTCGACGGCGACTCTTCTGGAGACGCACGAAAGAAGCAACTGCTTCGAGCGGGCGTGCCGAAGTCCCATGTGTTTCAGTTGCCGAAGGGCAAGGCGATCGAGGATCTCGTCGAGCGCGTCCAATATCTTGAGGTCGTGAACGCATACCTTGCGGAGATCCACGTCGCACCGATCAGGGATTCCGACCTACGCGCCGACCAAACGATCGCAAAGTCCGTGGACATGTTCGTCGCAACGCATCGGGGCATGCCGGGAGGAATTGGGCACAAGATCATCGCGACGAAACTCGCGGCGCTTGGTGGCGATCTACGCCTTGCCCCACGGTCGAAGGCAGTGTGAGATCGATGCGAGCCGGAGTCGAAGCCGCTTTCGACTCACCATTCACGTTGACGGCCGCGGGCGACTAGCGCTGCGGCCGCGAACCCAACAACACAACACCGCTCCATCGGGCGAACAAACCGTTAAATGGTCCGTTTGCTCAAGGCCTGTCGACTTAGTCCAGTTCGCATAGCGAGCGATGACCAGGGGACGTCCTGTCTCCGAAGCCGCGAGATGAGTCCGTCTCGCTCCGCAATGAGGGCTGTCTCCTCGCGGTGAAGCTTGACCAACGACTTTGAGATCTCGCTGAGCCTCTTCAGCTCGGCCAGCTGCGTCCTCTTCTGCGCCCAGGGTTCCGCGACGGGGGGTCGAATCGTGCGGCTTGAGGACGTGGGGGCGGTGCGCGAAGCCGGTGTCCCTTCGCTTGCGCGCGTGCGTCGAAAGGAGCTACCGTCCATCTTCGGCGCGAGCGAAGCTGGCTCGAGGTCGAACGCCGTTGCGATGTCGGCCGTGGCTGTCACGACCCTCGCGACGGGTGTATCTGCACCCGCGATGACGTGCAGAATTGCGGCTTCTCGATGCTTTTGGCGTCCTCGACCCATGCAACCAGGTTGACACGCGATGGCAACCGATACAAGGGTTCCGCGAGTTCCCACTAAGAGTGCCTGCGTGCATTGCGTTTTTCTTCTGTTCAGCCCCGGGCCTGGATGCCGTGCGGGGGAGCCGGCGGCTCAGCTCTCGCGAGCCTGGGACTCTAAGCGCCTGCATCCTTGACTCGGCGGTAGTAGGTGGCTCGAGACATTCCCAAATTTCGTGCCACCTCCGCGACGGGCTCGCCGCTATGACCAGACGGATCGCGTTGCGGATCTGACTGTCGGTGATGCGCTGTGGCCGGCCTCCGAGAGACTTGCCGGCGGCGCGCCGCTTGCTGATCGAATCAAGGATGCGCTCGCCGAGACCGATCTCAGACAGCGCCTGGTCAGGCTTGATCTCGTGTTCCATCTGCGCGAGCGCCGCCCTGATCGTGAGAACCATCGCACCCATCGGCGTGGCGGTGTCCACGTCGCCGCCGCCGAGGTTCAAGACCCGGAGGCCGGCTCCACGGGTACGCAGCTCGTCGGCCAGTCCGAGCATGTTCTGCGTGGACCGACCGAGTCTGTCCAGTGTCGTGATGACGAGGGTGTCGCCTTCGATGAGAGCGTTGAGAGCGCGATCAAATTCCGGCCGAGCTACGCGCGCGCCTGAGACGCCGTGGTCGACGTAGAGGTCATCGCGTCGGACTCCGGCGGCGAGTATGTCGTCCTGTCGGTCGGCTGATTGCTGGCGTGTGGATACCCGTGAGTACCCGATGAGCTTCTGCATGACGTACCTCCGGTATGTCTCGGAACGGGCGGCGAGTCCGCGCATTCCGTGGACAACTTGTGGCACATCGTTGCGAGATTCAACGGGGTTCACGGCGCGATGTTGTCGAGGTCGCATGAGCGGGCTTCGACGCCTGAGTTTCCGCAACCGAGGGTCTCGACGATCAATGACCATTGGTCGAGGATCCCCAGCCGGCCAAGACGATTGTTGACGCGACGCGCCACTCTAAGGAAATGCGACATGTGGCCGGAACATTGTGGCTGACGGCGGAGCGGATGAACTCGTAACCGCGGCCGCTACCGGGACGGTTGCGCTTGCCTTGCTGCATCCCGTAGATGGGGTGTCCGCCGCCGTCGGGGATGAGGCCGAGCCTCTTCACGTCCATGTGGATCAGCACCCCAGGCCGACCTTCTCGTACCGCTTCGGCCGGGTACGGCTGGTCTTGACCCGGACGCCGGCGACAGGGTCAACCCACCGCAGCGGCGGGCACGCAAGCGGGGGTCCGCGGCTGGATCTCCCGGGTGGATCGAGATAAGAGGGGGAAGGGAGCGGGGCGCTTCACGACGTAGCACCATTCACCGCACCCGTGCCGCGGACGACGGGTTGTGCGAAGAGGGCGGTTGACACCACGTCGCAAACCGGGCTACGTTCAGTTGTACAGAACGCAATTCAGTTGCAACAAGAACAACGGAGATAGTATTGGGAAACCTGGCAACGGTGCTGGTGGACGTTCAAGCCGGCCTACTGAATCCTGGTCGCGTTGCCTGGGACGATCCTGGGATCGCTGATGCGGTGACACAAGCGCAAAGGGATCTCCTGGAGCGATCGCGGCGAGCAGGCATCCCGGTGATCCACGTCGGCGTTCGGCGCCCGATGGTCCGCGGATGGCTCGACCGGCCTCGAACCGAGGCGGCCGCGCAGAGCGGTCGAGCCCCTCGCGATGTCTTCGAGATGATTCACGAGGACGACTGTCGATTCCTCATCACACCCGAGGCGGACGAGGAGATCGTCACGAAGTTCGGCGTATCCGCGTTCGCTGGCACCGCCCTGGATGCCGTGCTGCGGAACCTCGGGGTGGATTCGGTGATCATCGGCGGCGTCTTCACGCACATGGCAGTCGAGAGCACCGTGCGGGCCGGGTTCGACCTTGGCTACCGGATGATCGTCCCGACCGACGCTTCCGCCGCTCCGACCCAGGCGCTTCACGAGCAGTCGACGCGCGCCATGGCGGCGTTCGGGCGGCTCACCACGACAGAAGATGCGATCGAGGCGGCGCGTGATGCCTGACTCGACGATCGGATTCATCGGGCTCGGGGCGATGGGTGAGCCGATGGCGCGCAACGCCTCCTCAGCCGGCTTGCGGGTGGTCATTTACGACGCCAACCCGGCAGCTCTCGAGCGTGCCGCGTCCTGGGGCGCGACGGTGTGCGACAGCCTGGCCGATCTTGCGCAGCGCAGCACCCACGTCGTCACCGTGCTTCCGGCGGATGGCCACGTCCGTGACGTCGTCGGCGAGCTCATCGCCGCGAACCCGGTCCTGACGATCCTCGATTTCAGCACGATCGGCCCCTGGACCTTCATGGAGTGCGCCCACACGGCGGAGGAGGCCGGCGGGAAGCTGCTGGCGGGAGCGCTAACCCGCGGGGTCGAAGCCGCCCAGGCCGGCACTCTCGCCCTCTATCTGGACGACGTTGTGCGAGAGGATTCAACCGCGATGTCGGTCGTCGACGCGATCTCCTCGTCGGTGACCTTCACCGGTGGGGCAGGTACAGCCAAGACCGTGAAGTTGCTGAACAATCTCGTGGTCGGGGTGAACGTTGCCCTGATCGCGGAGGTCCTGACCGTCGGGGAGAAGGCGGGTATCGATCCGGCGGCGCTGCTGGGCGCCCTGACCCAAGGATCGTCGAATAGCTTCGCGATGAGGTCGCATTTCGTACGCCACGCGCTGGCGGGTGATCTCGGAGCGGGCAAGTTCAGCACGCAGTACATGCTGAAGGACTTGCGGCTGGTGAGCGAGCTGGCCCGTCGATCGGGCCAATCCGCCCTGTTCGGCGGCCTGGCGACATCGATGTATCGAGGAACCATTGCGATCGGTCATGGCGATTCGTACTACCCCGCGGTCTGGTACTGGACGAATCGAGCGGCAGGGTTCGCGCCTAAAGGAGATCCCTCATGATCGGCATCATCGGACTCGGAGCCATGGGCATGCCCATGGCGCGCAACCTTCTCAAGGGTGGGGAGGAGGTGATCGCCCTCGATGTGCGCGACGCCGCCATCACCGAGATCGAGGGGGAGGGCGCACGGCGCGCGACGTCGCCGCGCGACCTCGCCGATCGGAGCGATCTGGTCATCACCATGGTAAACGACGACGCCGCGCTCGCATCGATTGTCTTCGGTCCCGACGGGCTCGCAGAAGCGCGCCCAGTTCGCCTCGTCGACACGAGTTCGACCTCCGTCGCGCTCACACAGGAGCTGGGACAGTGGGCGGCCGTGAAGGGCGGCACGTATCTGGACGGGGCCGTCATCGGTGGCGGCGCCGCGGCTGCCGATCGGGGCACGTCACCCTTCGTGATCGCCGGTGATCGCACTGCGGCCGACGAGGTCATGACACGACTGGCGCCTCTCGGCTCCTGGTCGTACATGGGGGCACTGGGCAACGCGAAGATCACCAAGATCCTAAACAACTGGCTTGTGGGCGCCATCACCGTCTCCAATGCGGAGGCGATGGCGCTCGGTGTCGCCAACGGTTTGGATGCGCAAACACTCCTCGGTGCCCTCGCGGACGGATCCGCCGAGTCGACGGTGCTCCGCTCCTACCTCGGGAGTTATCTGAAAGACGGTGTCTACGGTCAGGGGCTCATCCCGATCCCCATGATGGAGAAGGACCTGCGGCTGGCGACGGAGCTCGCTGACGCGGTGTCCGCGCCCGCCTTCGGGGCGGAGATCAGCCGGGATATCTACAGGATGGCGGCGGCCCGCATCGGTCGGGACGCGATGTTCCCGGCAGCAGGCGAGCTGTTCACGGTTCATGGGGAGGAAGAGCGATGACGATGCACGGCTTCGTGGACATGAGGCTGCGGCCTCCTATTCCCGAGTGGACCGAGTCCGGGGCGTTCGCGACCGCGATGTACTACCCGCGCCAGGTCGAGGGGTTCCCAGGATCTCGTTCGGCCTGGCTCGAAGACGAGGCTCTCCTGCTATCCGAGATGGACGAGGCGGGCATCGAGATCGGTGTCATCCCGGGCCGCAGCTCTTCAGGGTCTTTGAGCGCCGCCGACAACGATGCGACGATCCGATTCTGCGAGGCGAACCCCGGGCGTTTCGTCACACTGCCCGCGGTCAACCTGGGCGACATAGCGGGGGGACTCGCAGACCTGGAGGCCCTCGCGAGCAAGGACGTGGTCGTCGGAGTGTCGATCGAACCGGGTTCCGCCGCGCAGCCGCTGCTCGCCGACGACCCGTCCCTGGACCCGATCTACGAATGGTGCCTGGATCATTCCCTTCCAGTGTCAATCTCGCTCAGCTCGACGCTCAGCTATCTCGCCGGGCACGACATGAACTGGGCGAGCCCGATTCCGGTGCAGCGCGTAGCTATGAAGTATCCCGAGCTGAAAATCGTCATCTCCCACTCGGCCTGGCCCTGGGTCTCTCAAGCGATCGCGATCAGCCTCGTGTGTCCGAATGTTTACCTCTCCCCGGACATGTACTGGGCCACGCCGAACATGCCGGGTGCCGACGATTTCGTCCGAGGCGCCAACCTCGCGCTGAGTGATCGGATGCTGTTCGGCACGGCCTATCCCACCCGGCCGCTGCGCGAATCCGTGGATGCGTTCCTATCCCAGAGCTTTGATCCCCGCATCATCAGGAAGATCACTCGCGACAATGCCTTCCGGCTCCTGTCGCTGTAGAGGTCTGACATGAGCACATGGGATGTGGAGGTCGTCGGGCTCGCCGGAAGATCCGCGGACAACAGCACCTTTGAGTTCCAGAAGGGGATGGGGCAACGGCGCGAGATCGACTACCAGGCGTGGCTGCTCTCTTCAGATCTCGAGCGGGTCATCGTCGACTGCGGCCCCAACCCGCGGGAGGGAACCAGTCGCGACGTGAACGTCGAGCGGGGGGTGGGGGAGCTTCTCGGCTCCACAGCTGGGCTGGTCACCGATGTCGTGCTCACCCACGCACACTGGGATCACATGGGCGGGCTTCGCGACTTTCCGCACGCCCGCATATGGATGCAGCAGGCGGAGTGGGACTTCATCCGGAGTCCCTATGTGAAAGTGCCGGCGATCGGCCGCTACTACGGCGATACGTCAGCTCTGCAGGAGGCTCATAACGAAGGCCGGCTTCGCCTGGTCAGCGGCGTCGCCGAGGTCCGGCCCGGAATCCGCGTCCGATGGTCCGGGGGCCATACGCCCGGACATCAGACCGTCGACGTGGACATGCCGTCGGGGCTGGGGGTGGTCTGCGGAGACCTTGTTCCCGTGATCGACAACATCATCGACGGGACGCTTCCCGGCATCTTTACGGACGCGCTCGAATGCGTGGACGCGATTGAGAGGGTGGTGGCATCGCGTCCACAGGCCCTGTATACGGGACACGACCGCGACGCGGCCGTGCACGCGCTCGACTGGGCGTGGATCACGACATGGAATGCAGGAGGAACACGATGACTGTACGCGAGGGCTGGAAGGGCCGTTTCCTGGAGGACTTCGAGGTCGGCGACGTGTTCCATCACGAACTCGGGCGTACGGTTCTCGATGCGGACAACTCGTGGTTCACCCTGCTGACGCAGAACTCTGCGCGTCTCCACTTCGACGAACACTACGCTGCGGGCACGGAGTTCGGCCGCCCTCTCGTCAACTCCTGCTTCACGATCGCCCTCGTCACAGGCCAAAGCGTCATCGACGTCTCGTTCAACGTGAAAGCAAACCTGGGGTGGGACGAGGTCCGCCTGCCAAAGCCCGTCTTCGTCGGAGACACCATCTACTCGTCGTCGCACGTGTTGAACAGGAGGGAATCGTCGTCGCATCCCGATGCCGGCATCGTCGAGATCGAGACCGTGGGCTATAACCAGGATGGCACCGTCGTGATCCGATTCCGCCGAACGATCATGGTCTACAAGCGTGGGATGGCACCCACCGCGCAGCGCCCGATCGTCGATTTCGCCGGCTAGCGTCGAGTGTTCCCCACGCTCCTGCTCGTCGCGGGAGCCATGACATTCCTCGGGGCGGCGCTTCATCGAGCGTCGGGAATGGGATTCGCCCTCCTCGTGGCGCCGGTGTTCGTCGTGCTGTTCGGCCCGGCGGAGGGGGTCATCCTTGTCAACTACTGTGGCGCGCTCTCGGCGACGATGGTGCTTGTCGCCGTGCGCCGCGACGTGGACTGGGCGATGGCGAAACGCTACCTGCCGTGGATGGTCCTCGGGGTGGGAGCCGGGGCGGTCATCACGGCCCTGATGGATGAGTCGTGGCTCTCCCTGGTCGCGGGTGGCGTGCTGCTCGCCTCCATCCTCGCATCGATCGTCTTGCCGAGGCGACCCGCGGCCCCGCCGCCGTCGTTCGCCGCGCTGGCCGGCGCGGGCAGCGGGTTCATGAACGTGACGTCCGGCGCGGGTGGGCCGCCGATCGTGCTTCACGGGCTGGGCTCCGGTGTGCATCCTCGCGTCGTGATGGCGACCCTTCAACCGATCGTGATCCTGAACTGCACCCTGTCGATCGGGTTCAAGCTCCCGATTCTCTGGGATCCGGCGGCCGCACTCGCCGCGTTGCCCTTCCTCCTGGCGGCTCCGCTGCTCTGCGGGGGAGGACAGCTCGTAGGGAGACGGCTGAGCCGACTGCTCGATGGAAGAAGACTACGGATCGCACTTCTTGCCCTGTCCATGATCGGCGCGATGCTCGTCATCTACAGCGCTCTCGTCGTCCTGCTGGCGGGGTGACGGCGCCGTCGAGGAGCCGCTCGTCAGACGGTGAGTTCAGGCCCGCGAGGGCGGGGCGCTCCGTCGTGCGGCTGCCGCAAGAATGCCTCGCGCGCGAAGCACGACCGGAGGATCGATCATCTGACCGTGCCACGAGCTGGCCCCGGCCGGAGCTGCGCATACCCCCGTTGCCCATTCGATCTCGTCGTCACTCGGCGCGAACGCCGCGTGGACGGCGGGGATCTGGAGAGGATGCACGCAGAGCCGCCCAGTCACCCCGATGGAGCGCGAATGTCTGGTGCTCGACTCGACAAGTCCCATGGTGTGCAGTTCGGTCGAGGGAGTGTCCAAGGGCCCGGTGATCTGCGCGGCCCGACTCGCAATGGCGAGCTCCAGCCGGGCGTGATCGAACAGGGAGTCCGCCGGTTCGGCGCCGATGTCCGCCGCGAGATCCAATCCGCCCAGCGCCAACCGGACGACACCGGGAAGCTGAGCAATGGCATAGGCATTCCGGAGGCCCAGCGCGCTCTCGATCAGTGGCACGACCGGCGTGCCCTCACGGGCGGCGTTGAGCTCGGCCGCGACGAAGGAGACGGTCTCGGGATCGTTGGCCTTTGCGACAATGACTCCGAGAAGGTGTTCCGATCGTCGGGCTAGATCGGACAGGGCGGACAACTGCGCCGCGCCCTGCTCGTCACGCACATCCCTGATCCGTACGAGCGCGGGCAAGCCGGCGGCGATCGCCGCGACCGCCGATTCCAGCGCCGTGAGCGCGAGCTCTTCGGGGACGGCGTCTTCGAGATCGATAACGATCGTGTCCGCGCCGGACTGAGAGGCGCGTGCGTAACGATCGTCGCGGTGCCCCGGCACGAAGAGCGCTGATTGCGCGTTCTCGACGGTCGTGAGCCGATCCGACATGAGATCTCCTGCCCTTGACAGCCGTGGCGATCGCGGCTTAGATGTGAAACTAGCAACTAAGTTGCAGTAGAAGCAACTACCCGTATCCGAGATTGAGGTTATGCAATGAAGCATGCAAGGTCAAAGATGGCAGCAGTGGCAGCCGTGGCAGTCCTCGCCCTGAGCGCCTGCAGTACCACTCCCGAGGCGGGAGGCGGAGCAGAGAACGCCGATGAGGTGCTCCCTCTTTCGATCTCCGTCTTCCCCAACTCCGTCGAAGTGCTGATGGTCTCTGTTGCCGAGGACGCGGGCTTCTTCGAAGCCAATGGCCTCGAGGTCGAACAGGTTCCGCTGACGGGCGGGCCGGCGCTGATCACCTCACTGCTTTCCGGAAGCGTTGACATCGCCACCTCGGTTGTCGGAATCGTCTGGCCGGTGATGAAGGAAGGCCAGGAGGTCACAGCGCTCACCGGAAACGCGCGTGGCTGGTTCAACCTGATCGGTCAGCCCGAACTGTCGCTCGGCGAGCAGAAGGGTAAGGGCGATCTTTCCCAACTGGAGAACATCGAGGGGCTGCGCGTGGGCGTCAGCGCACTCGGATCGGCACAGCAGATCGCGATACAGGTCATGCTCGCCGATGCTGGCCTGCCGATGGACTGGGTGACCTGGGTACCCGTCGGCGGAGTCGCCACAGCTGTGACGGCGTTCAAGGAGAAGCAGGTCGACCTTCTCTCCACAATTCCGCCGGAGCTGGAACTGATCGGTGAGGGAAACTTCCAGATGGTCGTCGACATGGCCTATCACGGCAAGTTCAACGTGCTCCTGGACTACTACGGCGCGAAGACCTCCTGGGTCAAGGAGAACCCGGAGAAGGCGGAGCGCTTTTGCACATCGATAGCTGAGGCGCACAACTTCATGGTCGATCCCGCGAACGAAGACGCGATGCTCCCGATCTTGGAGAGCACGCTCGGCATCGACGACGAAGCCACCCTGCGCAACATCTACAACGCATATGTGGACGTTACGTTCAGCCCGGTCATCACACTGGACGAATGGGAGCAGATGGACATTTGGCTCGAGAACACCGACAACGCCGGGTTCGTTCCCGATTTTGAATCATCCGTTTCGTCGACCTGCCAGGACATCGTACTCAGCATCAAGGGGGAGTAATGTCCGTCAGCCTCGAAGACGTCTCCACGCAGGGCTTGGCCACCTCGCCGGCGCACAGTGAGGCAATGCGGACCGCGGAGCGCCGACTGCGCCGTCGGCGTTCGTGGCTCGTCTTTCTCGGAAGACTGCTGCTCCTGGTCGTCGCTTGCCTCCTCTGGTGGGCCGTCGGCGCGCTCGGCTGGCTCAGCACCTTCTACATCAGCAGCCCAGCCGAGGTCGCTCAGGCGATCGTCACGGCCTTCACGGTGGACGGGTTCGGCGAGGACCTGATGTCGACGCTGTTCGCCACCTTCGTGGGGTTCGCCGTCGGGGCACTGCTCGGCATCCTTGTCGGGCTGGGCCTCGGCGTCCTCCCCCCATACATCAACGCGGTCGTCGATCCTTTCATCATGGCGCTCAACAGCCTCCCGAGAATCGCGCTGGCTCCGCTCTTCATCGTGTTCTTCGGTCTCGATGAGCTGTCGAAGATCGCGGTGTCGATCACACTGGTCTTCTTCGTGCTCCTGATCAGCGCACGAAGTGGCATCCTCAACGTCAACCCCGATCTCCTCCACCTCGTCTCGGCGATGCGCCTGACCCGGGCTCAGCTGTTCACCAAACTGATGTTTCCCGCGGCGTTGCCGTCGATCTTCGCCGGGTTGACGATCGGGATGACGTACTCCCTCCTCGGCGTCGTCTCTGCGGAGATCATCGCCTCGAAGCGCGGTGTCGGGGTGCTGATCCAGCAGTACTCGGGAACGTTCAACATGGCGGGAACCTACGCGGTGCTCATCGTGCTGGCCATCGTCGCAGCGCTCATCAACGAACTGATGCTGCAGGCCCAGCGCGCGGCGCTGCGGTGGCAGACGGTCTGACCGGAGGATCGAAATGAATCAACAACCTGCGATCGAAGTGTCCGGCGTCATGCACAGCTTCAAGACCGCAGACGGCGGGCAGAAGATCGTGCTCCAAGATCTCAACCTGGTCGTTCCGGACGGACAGTTCGTCTGCCTGGTGGGGGAGACCGGATGCGGCAAAACGACGCTGCTCAATATGGTGGCCGGTCTCATCGAGCCCACCGCCGGCGAGATCTCAGTGTTCGGGAAACCACCTCGGCAAGAGGCTGGAGACGTCGCGTACATGTTTGCCCGCGATGCCCTCATGCCCTGGCGCACCGCCAGCGCCAACGTGGAGCTGGCAATGGAGATCCGAGGAATTCCGCGGTCCGAACGGCGCAAGCTCGCACAGAATGAGCTGGAACGCGTGGGACTAGGCGCCTACGCGTCCTATTACCCGTCCCAGCTATCCCAAGGCATGCGCCAACGTGTTGCTTTGGCACGGACCTGGGCCATGGACGGACAGGTGCTCCTCATGGACGAGCCGTTCGCTGCCCTCGATGCGCAGACGCGCTGGCGACTCGAACAGGAGTTCATCGCGCTCTGGCAGCGCGTCGAGCGTCCTGTCATGTTCGTCACCCACGACCTGGTGGAAGCGGTGCTGGTGGCCGACCGTGTCATCGTCATGCGCAAGGGCGTGATCTCGCTCGATCTCATGGTGCCCTTCGAACGTCCTCGCACTCTCGACGAGCTCACGCTAGACCACCGATTCCACGACCTGCACACCGAGCTGCGCAGCGCGCTCACCTAGAAAGGCAAGAAATGACGACGCAGAGAATCGCCGAAGACGCCAACGGACCGCGCGCCACGTTCGAGGACATCGAAGTGGGGCATGACCTAGGCGTCCTCGAGTGGGAGGTCGACGCGGAGGATGCGCGCACGCAGCTCCACACGGATCGGGACTACGACCCGTGGTATGTGACGGGCGCGCCAGGACACGACGTCATCGTCCCTCCGCAGATGCAGTACCGCCCCCCGCGGTGGCTTCTATCGCGGAACTACAACATCCGCGGGTTGTTCTATAAGTGGGAGTTCGAGAATGTGCGGCCGATGACCGCGGGGATGAAACTCACACTCACTGGACGCATCTCAGATAAGTACATCCGTAACGAGCGCGAGTTCGTCGCGTACTCGGTGGAAGCGCGGGATGCCGTCGGCGACCTCGTTTTCACGACGACGCGCACTCACGTCCTTGATGCGCTGTCGAGAGACGTACCCCGGTCGGGCCAGGGCATCGACTCGGGCATCAAGCGCGAGAAGATCTAGGAGACAAGCATGCGAGCAATTCTCGACACCCGTGTCGCCGTCGGCGATCGACTTCCGGAGTGCAGCCATTGGTATCGGCTGCAAGACTTCGTCAAGGCCGATGAGAAGACGATTCACACCGACCAGGCCGCCGCGGAGCGCGAGGGGCTGGCCGGGCCGGTGGCGATCGGACCTCAGGTCGCCGCCCTCATCTTCCGCATGCTTCGGCAGAGCTTCGGTCGCGCCTGGGTGACCGGCACCAGTTGTTCCCTCACCTTCCGTCGTCCGGTGCCTGTGGATGCCTTCTGCATTGCTGCCGGCGAAGTGACCGCAGTGTATCCGGAGGACGGACGCACCGTCGTGGAGTGCAACGTTTGGGTAGAGGACGGGCAGCAGACGAAGGTCATCGTCGGCACTGCGCGGTCTTACGTGGAGGCATGATCGTGAATGCGGAGGAAGCAGACATGGCTCCGTTCCCTGCTCTCAGGCGGATCGAGGTCATCGAGCTGGGCACCTCGGTCGCCGTCGCCGGAGCGGGACGGATTCTTCGTCAGCTCGGGTTGACGGTCTATCACCCGCAGCAGGACGAGCTGGACCCGGCCATCGCGACCTATTACCAGCGTGGCAAGCTTTCCTTTTCCGACCGGGTCGAGACAGAGCACGACCGTCGCACGATCGTGCTGACGGATGCCGCATCGTCCGCGAGCACTCTGCCAGCCGAACTGACCGACGATGTCGTCGTGCGAGTCACGCCGCTGGGCGAGGCAGCGATCGATGTGCAGCCGGCGGACGAGATCGCCGTCGCGGCACTCGCGGGACTCGCCCATCTCACCCCGAGGGACATTCCTTTCATCGATGAGCGATCGCAGCCTCCGCTGGCGATGCCAGGGCGGCTCGTGTCCAACTACGCGGCCATCGCCACAGCCGTGGCAGCCCTCGCGGCCGTCTACTCGGAGGTGGAGCGCCGGGTCGACGTGGATGTGTCCATGCTCGAGGTGATCCTGCCCACGCTGCGGCGTGAGATCGCGTACTACGCCTACGACGGATCGGTGGCATCGCGATTCATGCGGGTCTGGCGGCTCGCCCCGTGGGGGGTGAAGCCCAGCCGGGACGGCTACTTCTTCGTCCAAGTCGTCGAAGAGCATCATTGGCGCGGATTGGTGGAGTTGATGGGCTCGCCGGAATGGGCTCTCGATCCGGACCTTCTCGATCCGATCATCCGATTCGAGCGACGGGCCGAGGTCGACGCCAAGGTCGCAGAGTGGTTCGCCACGCAGACGAACGAAGATCTGGTGAAGATGACGACCGAGCGCAACCTTCCGTTCGCGGCGGTGAACCATCCGCGGGATCTCATCCGGATGCCTCAGATCGTGCATCGCGGCTTCGTCGACCGGTCCACTGGCGATGTCGACCTAAGCCTCCCGTTCCACGTGCGACGTGCGGCGGCATGAACACGAAGACGCAGCCGCTGGCAGGCATCCGAGTGGCGGATTTCGGTCATGTCTGGGCCGGGCCGTATTGCGCGGCGACCCTGGCGGACCTCGGAGCGGAAGTCATCAAGGTCGAGTCGGGGGTGCGGCTCGATGTCCATCGACGTCAGGGGCCGTACCCCGGAGAACCGGATATCGACAGCAGCGGGGTGTGGAATGCCCAGAACCGCGGAAAGCGCAGCGTCTCGCTCAATCTGAAGACCTCGGACGGACGCGAGCTGGCGCGCAGGCTCGTCGACGTCAGCGACGTCGCGATCGAGAACTACGCCCCGGGGGTGATGGCGCGACTGGGATTGGACTATGACTCCCTCGCCGCGCGGAATCCCGGCCTGATCTTCGCGTCGCTCTCCGCTTTCGGGCAGACCGGTCCGCAGAGCTCTGGCGTCGGCTACGGGCCATCGCTCGACGGATGGTCGGGCATGAACAGCCTCAACAGTCATGACGACGGCGTCCCCGGCTCGTTGGGGGGAATCTTCCCGGACACGGGGTCCGGACTGTACGCGGCGGCGGCCATCCTCGCCGCGCTGATCGATCGAAAGCGCAGCGGACGGGGATGCTTCATCGACCTCTCCGAGCTCGAGGTCTCGGCGTTGTTGATCGGCGAGCAGGTGCATGCGGAAGCCGCCGGCCGCGCAGCCCCGCCCGACGTGCCATATGTTCCCGTCTACTCTTCGGAAGGACGGTGGGTGTTCGTATCCGGAGCCGATGACATTGAAACGCTGCGGCGCTTCGCCTCATCCGTTGAAGGGCGGAGGTCGAAGGAAATCATCCGTCGGGCCCGAGCTGCGCAGTTCATCGCCGCGCCCGTCGACGACGTTGAAGGTGTGCTGGCCAACCCGTGGCTGCGGGCGGGAGACTACTTCACCGTCTCGAAGGACGGTCGAACTCCCGGGCTTCCGATCTACGGTCCCGTGGCCCGATTATCTGGATTCACTCACCAGACATCCGCCGAAGGACCGCGTCTCGGCGAGGGCAATGACTATGTTCTGTGTGACATTCTCGGATTGAGTGCGGACGACCTTATGCGACTCGAGGAGCAGGGGATCGTCCAGTAGCTCAGCTCGGGACGTGGAATAGGGAGGACGAGGCAGTATGTCGATGTCGTTGAAGCGCGGGTTGGAGATGCTCCTGCTGTTCTGCGATCCGCAGATGAGCGGACTTACGGTGTCGAATGCGGCGGCTCTTCTGAAGGTCGACAAGAGTGTCGCATCCCGCACCCTGAGCACATTGCTTTCCTTGGGATTCGTCGCTCGGAGCCCTCTGGACAATCGCCAGTTCATTCTCGGCCCGGTCGTCGCGCAGCTGGGGGCTCAGGCGAATGCCGGCGTTTCCCTCGTCAATCTCGCCAGGCCTTACATGCTTCGTCTGCAGAGGGCGACCAACGAGACGGTGAGCCTTCAGGTCCGCCGTGGCGACGAGCGCTATTGCGTCGATCAGGTCGAGAGCGCGCAGCCTATTCGGCGCGTCGTGGAGATGAACACGCCGCTGCCTCTCCACAGCGGCTCGAGCGGAGCCGTGCTGCTGGCTTTCGCGGCGGACCAAGACAAGCGGAATCTCGCCGATTTCGTCGAGCGGGCCGATCAGGTGGAACTGCTGAAGGAACGTGTGAAGAAGGCTCGCGAAGACGGCTATGCCGTCAGCATCGGGCAGCGCGTCGATGGGATCTCGGGGATCTCGGCACCGGTGCACAACGACCGCGGCCACGTGATAGCGGCCATGGCCATCTCCGGCCCGGCAATCCGCTGGAAGCAAGAGCAGATGCTCGAGTGGAAGAACCTGCTGCTCGACTCCGTGGAGGCTCTCTCCGCGGAGTTCGGCGGTCAACCAGAGCGATGAAGGCGCGTCTCGCGCGCCTTCATACGACGGACTTCCACCTGCTGATGATGTTGGAGATGAGTCCGGCCGCATCTGCGCGCTGAGGCCTCTCCTGCACCCACACCGCCGAAAGTCGGCGGGATAGGTCGAGATCCGGCACCGACAGGGCGGCCAGCTTCCCCTCTGCCAGTTCGGTCTCGACCGTGAGGCGGGAGACGACCGCGACAGCGCCACCGTGCCGTGCGGCGGTCAGGATCGCCGAGGTCGAGCCGAAGCTCGGCAGGTCGGGAGGCAGGTCGACGCCGGCGCGGGCGAGCGCGTGTTCGAGCACTTCGAGCGTCCCCGAGCCCTGTTCCCGGAGGACGAGGCCGCCTCGGATGAGTTCCGCCGGAGTGATCTGACGGCGCTCGGTGAACCAGCGGTGCGCGGGACCGACTACGGCGACGAGCTCGTCGTGACCGATCGGAAGATGGACGAGCCTAGGGTGAAAGGTGTTCCCCTCGACGAACCCGATGTCGGCCTGTTCGCGAGCGATCCACTCCATCACTTCGCCCGAGTTCCCTACCGAGAGCGTGGCGCGGCCCGGGGCGACGAGGCCGGAAATGTGGCGGTCGGCCAGCCATCGCGGCACGAGCTGCTCGGCGATGGTGAGGCTCGCGGCGATGCGCAACGGCGCCGCCACAGCGCGTGGAACGTCGGCGATCGTCTGCGCGAGTACGCGTGAGGCGGTCAGCACAGATCGCGCCGTCGCGGCGATCGCGACGCCCTCCTGCGTGAGTTGAGTCCCTGTCGTCGAGCGCAACAGAAAGGGGAATCCGAGGATGCGTTCGAGCCGCGCGAGATTCGCGGACACCGTCGGCTGGCTGATGCGGAGCTCGCGCGCTACCGCGCCGAGCGACCCGTGCGTTTCCAGCGCGACGAGCTGACGCAGCACCGCGAGCGTGATGCGCGGGTCGAGCTCAACATCTTCCGACTCGTCCAGGGAAGAGGGCATAGGTGGAGTCTATGCCCCGCCCAAGAGATTGGGCGTTCCGGGAACGCGCCCTCCGCATCGAGAGTGGAAACATGGTGAATCAGACGGTGACGATGCGGACGGGTGGCTTGACCGGAGCGGCGCTCCTCGTCGTGGGGCTCGCGACGATCCTGATCGTGGGCCTGGTGCCCGGCCTGTCCGCACTCCTGGTCGCCATCGTGATTGGAGCGGTCGTCCGCAATCTCCGAATCGTTCCCCCTGCCGCCGCGGTGGGGATCCACTGGGGCTCGAAGAAGTTCCTGCGGCTGGGCATCGTCCTCTTGGGATTCAAGCTCTCCCTGTCCAGCCTCGCCGGCATCGGCGTCCAGGGCATCGCCACGCTCCTGATCACCGTGACGGTCACATTCCTGGCGACGGTGGCGATCGGTCGTGCGCTGCGGGTGTCGCGGGTCACACGGATGCTCGTCGCGACAGGCTTCTCGATCTGCGGTGCCTCGGCGGTCGCCGCGATGAGCAGCATCGTCGATCCCGAGGGGGAGTCCGAAGAGGAGACCGCGCAGGCCGTGGCGCTCGTTACGATCTACGGGACCATCGCCATGTTCGTGCTTCCTGCTCTCGTTCCCCTCCTCGGGCTATCCGATCTGCAGGCTGGGATCTGGATCGGGGCGAGCGTGCACGAGGTAGCTCAGGTGGTCGCGGCCGGCGGGATCGTATCCGCTGCAGCGCTCGCCCTGGCGACCGTCGCGAAGCTCGGCCGCGTCGTGCTCCTTGCTCCGCTGATCGCGATCGTCGGGGCAGCAGAACACCGCCGCTCCGCCGGTTCGACCGGCAAGCGGCCGCCTCTTCTCCCGCTCTTTGTCGCGGGCTTCCTCGCGGCAGTCGTGATCCGCACCTTCGTGCCGATGCCCGATGTCCTGCTCGCCGTGATCGAGTTTGCAGCGAACCTCCTGCTCGCCGCCGCCATGCTCGGTCTAGGATTCGGCGTCGACGTGCGCAAGATGATCGCGACCGGCTGGCGGCCGCTGATCCTCGGAGGGATGTCGACGCTCGTCGCGGCCGGAACCGCTCTCGCGGCGATCCTGCTGCTGGGCGTGTGAGATACGGGTAAGCGAGCGGCCGCTGTCGACCCGCCCGCACTGAGCAATGACATTGGCTGGGCTTCGCCCTGCCGTGAACCTCGCTGCTGCCCGCGATGCCCAAGCCTCTGACCACGAACACGTTGGGGCAACTTCCGTCGCGCCGACGGGCGCCGAGATCCCATCCGGCACGGCAACATACTTCCCAACGGCCCTCCCACCTCTAACCTTCGACCCCAGTTGCTCTCACCGGATCCGGAATTGTGGGAATCCTCAACTGGCTCATTCCGCGAGCCGTCCGATGTGTCTCGTAACCCGCCTGTCGCACATCCCATGCGAACTGAAGCGGGGATGCCGGCGGCGGGTGACATTGCGGCGCGCCGCTCGCGCCAGCGCTGCCTCACCACGATGTTGAATAACCTCGCGCTGAGCTTTCTTCGCCGGTCGATCCGGCGCACTCTTGGCAACTAGGCAGCGGTCGGGCGGGGGCGATAGGCGCACACCGCGCAGGTGCCGTCGACAACGAGCTTGTGGCCGTCGACGGCGCAGTCCCGGCCCAAGCCGGGAATTGTGTTCTGGTGGGCCTCGTGTGCTGTTCTGGCGCGCGCACACGCTCCGCAGGGGTCTGAGGTGCCGGCAGGGTGCTTCGCGCAGAAGGGGGAGTCTGCGTGACGCCTGACGTTGCGCGTCACATAGGCGCTCTTTCTTGTTGTCTCGCCTAAAGAGCCTGAGCCTACGTTCGCCGTCACCTGACGTGTCGCGTTATGCGTGAGGTCACGCATGGCTCTCGGATCGCTGAGGGCCCCTGCTCCGGACTCAGAACGCGATTGCCTCTGACGGTCGCGATACGCCTTCTGGCGTTGCCTCGCGGCGTCTCGGTAGCGCTGGATCTCTTCGGCTGTGGACTGGCGGAGGTCATGCGACCAGCCGGCCAAGAGGTAGCCGTCCTCCGCGCGCGACCACAGGCCTGAGGCTTCCAGCTCATCAAAGGCATCCTGGTCGTCGCCGTCGGGATGAAGATACTTCGTGTAGCGAGCCGGAATGGCTCCGTCTGTGCCTTGTCCGTTGCACCACATCAGCGCGCCGGCGAGGACACGGAACGCGCGGTCGCTGAGCTTGTCGATCCGGAGGCTCCCCAGCCACTCGGCGGGGAGTCGGGCGTCGACCATGACCGTTCGGCAGACCGGGTCAGGGCTCGACGCCGAAGATCCTCAGCAGCGCGGCGCGAGGGATCATGCGTCGGGGTCCGAGCTGGACGGTAGGGATCGTTCCGCGCTCCACTCCGAGCTTGATGGTCCGATACTCGACGCCTACCAGCACGGCGGCGTCCTTGTAGGTGAGGGCGAGTGAGTTCTGCGAGCGGTTCATCTTCTTCTCCTTCGTGAGCCACCTTTGTCAGCGCATGCGCACACGGTAGCACGGGGATGAGCCAGATGTGTCATGAATGGGTCATGTCATGCCTTGTTCGGCAAATGGATGCCTGAGATACTGGGCGAATGGTCCACCTCGAGAACGTCGACGTCAGCGACCAGCGGGTCGCCGTGGGCAACGGCGTGAGTGTTCCGGCATCGTGGACGATCGTTCTCCGCGGGGAGCCGGGGGTTCCCGGCTCCGTCCGTGTGCACGTTGCCTACGACTCACGGCTGAATCGCACGGTCGCAGCGGAGGTCAGGGTTCTCCGCGAGGGGGACGGGGATGAGGTGACCAGCCTGACTTTGCGTGAGGTACGTGTGCAGTACGCGCTCCAGGTGGGTGGATTGCAGATGTCCACAGTCGCCGAGCCCGGGCATCCGGTCGCCTCGGGCGGCGAGTATCTTCGACGCATGCAAGAACGCGAGGACCGCGACCTCACCGCAAGCGTGTACGACGCCTCGAGGACGTATCAACTCGCAGCTGCGATCAATCTGCCGCCTTTGAAGGCTGTCGCCGACTGCCTCGGCGTGAGTCAGAGCACCGCGACACGGCTGATGAACCGCGCTAGATTCGAGGGGCTTGCGCCGGGTGTGAATCTCCCCGATCCGTCCGCGACTGGACCCGTCACGGGTGCGCCGGCACCCGGCGGACCCTCAATCGGGAGGTAGGTGACTCGGTGCGGCGTCGCCCCAACCAGGACGGAACCGTCTCTTCGTATGTCACGAAGACGGGGGAGACGAAGTACCGGATCGCGTATCAGGTGAACCGAGCGGCGCACCCCGACAACCTGTGCCGCTCCGATGCTCCCGACGCAATGGCGGCCCTGCGGGTAGCCATCGACAAGGTCATCGACGAGCTCAAGAAGCGGTCCCGCCATGGGTAGCATCCACCCCTACACGACCGCGGCGGGCAAGCGGATGTACCGCATCAGTTATCGAGCGCCCGACCAGTCCCAGCGCACCAAGCGCGGATTCCGAACGAAGCGCGACGCAGAACTCGCTCTTGCCCAGGTCGCGGTCGCGAGGAGCCGCGGCGAGTTCATCGATCCGACCGCCGCCGCGGTGACCGTCGACACGTTGGGGGCGCAGTGGCTGCAGCACCGTCGGGGTGTCCTGAAGCCGTCGTCGTTCCGGCCGCTCGAGTCTGCGTGGCGGAAGCACGTCCAGCCGAAATGGGGCGAGCGCACGGTGGGCAGCATTCGTCACTCCGAGGTGCAATCGTGGGTTTCCGCGATGACGGGTGGATCGACGACAGTGCGGCGCGCGCAGGGGGTTCTCGCGGGAATCCTCGACACCGCAGTCGCCGATCGCCGCCTCGCACGCAACGTCGCCCGAGATATCGATCTCCCAGCCAAGAGCCGCAATGCACGCAGGCAGTATCTCACTCACGCTCAAGTGCAAGCCCTCGCGGACCACGCCAGACACCCCACGCTCGTGCTCTTCCTGGCCTACACGGGCCTGCGATGGGGCGAGGCCACCGCGCTCCGCATCCGGCACGTCGACACGCTCAGGCGGCGCGTGAGCGTCGAGGAGAACGCGGTGCTCGTGTCGTTCGAGGTTCACGTCGGCACGCCCAAGACGCACCGCTCCCGCTCTGTGCCCTATCCCGAGTTCCTTGCCTTGCCACTCGCGCAGCTCGCTGAGGGAAAGACCCGCGATCAGCTGCTGTTCGGCGAAGGGTCCGAACACATCAAGCTGCCAGCGTCGCGCAACGGATGGTTCACGGTCGCGGTGCGCGCGGCGCAGGAAGACGATCCGACATTCCCGAGGGTTACACCACACGACCTGCGACACACGGCCGCGAGTCTCGCTGTGCAGGCCGGCGCCAACGTGAAAGCGGTACAGCGGATGCTCGGCCACGCGTCCGCCGCGATGACTCTCGATGTATATGCGGATCTGTTCGATGACGATCTCGACGCGGTGGCGGCCGCCCTCGATCAGGCGAAGCGCGCTGCAAATGTTGTCATTCCGTTGTCACGAGAAAGGGATCGCAAGGCCTGAATGGCCCGCGATCCCTTGTCCCGACTGGTGCCCCCGACTGGAATCGAACCAGCGACCTTTGGTACCGGAAACCAACGCTCTATCCCCTGAGCTACGGAGGCGTACCGATCGAGGTTATCACCCGGCGGAGCGCCTTCCGGTGCAGGCGAAGCGTAACGAAAGCCCGGTCAACCGTCGGTCGGCGCGGGGGTCTCGGCGACGGCCTCGACCACAGCCATCCGCTCGGCGAGCGCCTGCGCCAATCGCTCCGCGAGGTACGCGTGACCGGCGGTGGACGGATGATTCCTGCCGACGCCCGTGTCGATGACATCGAAATAGTTCGACGCGACGATCCACGTGTCGTCGATGGGGGAGATGTACCACCAGCCCCGTTCGGCGGCCAAGCGTGAGAGCTCCGCGTCGATCAGGGCCGTGCCGCCCTCGACCGGAAGCACCTGAGGGGCAGGTCCCAGCACGACGATCGAAGCATCCGGATACGTTGCGGAAAGCGCGTCCCAGGCCGCATTCACGGCGCCGGCATAGTCGCTCTTCGCGACGAGCAGCCGATCGTTGATCGACCCCTGCACGATGATCAGGTCGGGATCGAGCTCGGGATCGAGTGCCGCGATGCGCTCGCCGAAGGACGGTCCGTCGATGCCCGGCTTCAGGTACCCGCTGCCGCGCACACCGTCGACGACGGTCGTCCAGCCGGTCCGGCGTCCGAGCTCGTACGCGTAGCCGAGAGTCGGGTCACTCGCCGCGGAACCGTACGTCCACGAGTCGCCGAACACGAGCACCGTCGCATCGGACGGAATGGTCAGGGCGGCCGGGGCCGAGGCATCCGTTCCGGCGTTCTGGAGTCCGGCGCCGCCCGCAACATCGGAAGCAGGCGTGGGGCGCTGCCACGGCTGCCAGGCGCCGATCACGGCGGCTGCCACGACCGCCGCGGCCATCGCCCAGACCACGCCGACGCGCACGCGCGGACGGCGGGAAGCTTCGGGCATGAATAGAGGGTAAGTCACGGAATTATGTGCAGATGCCACGGTAGTCGTCGTGCGTCGTCGGGGCCCGCTCGGGTGGGTCTCCTCCGCTGAGGGGAGGAGATCTGCCGAGAGGAGGGCCGATCCCGCGCTTTCCTCCCTCCGCTCGGCAGATTCCCTCCGCTCAGGCGAGGGAGAGGAGGTCTGCACCGCGTCGCCCGGCGAGCAGCGGCGGGCGTCACACGGGCGTGCGCGTGGCCATCGAACCGGCACAGGCGCGGGCTCCGCAAGGGCGCGCGGGGGCGTCACGCGCGCGTGCGAGGATGTCTCGGTGCAGCGCATCGTCACCGCAGAACTCGACCTCGATCTGGCCGGCCCCGCCGACCTGATCTTCTCGTTGACGACCGCGCGCCAGGTGCCCCTCGCGAGCGAGATCTTGACCTTCACACGGGACGATCTGGTGTACACCCCGACCGAGATCATCGACCAGGACGGCACCCGCCTGCACCGATTCACCGGCGAGCCCGGCCCCCTGCGCGTGCGGTACGAGGCCGTCGTCGAGGGGCAGACCGGACCGGCGCGCACGAGCGAGCTCGACAGCATCATCTACCTGCGTCCGAGCCGCTACTGCCAGTCCGATGAGGTGTTCTCGCAGGCACGCCACCAGTTCGCCGGCCTCGCGGGCGCTGAGCTGATCGCCGCGGTAACGCGTTTCGTCGAGCAGTCGGTGACGTACACGCCGGGGCTGAGCCTCGGCACCGACAGCGCCGTCACGACGCTCATGACCGGGCAGGGAGTGTGCCGCGACTACGCGCACGTCGTGATCGCCCTGCTGCGGGCCATGGACGTGCCCGCCCGCTACGCCGCTTGCTACGCCCCGGGGCTCACCCCCATGGACTTCCACGCCGTGGCCGAGGCGTACCTCGACGGGGCCTGGTACGTCATCGACGCCACGCGACTGGCCGACCGGCGCTCGCTCGTGCGTATCGCGACCGGGCGCGACGCGGCGGACTGCGCATTCCTCAGCTTCCACGGCGCGCAGGTCGGGCTCGACCGCCTGCACGTCGACGCCTGGGTGGTGCCGGATGTCGCGGGCCCGTCGGACCCGGATGATCCGACCGCGGATCCGTTCGCCGAGGCATCCGTCCCCGACGACCACGTGGAGCTTGTGCAGCTCGGCTGACCCTCGCGGTCCCTGAGCTTGTCGAAGGGACTCCGCTGGTCGCTTCGACAAGCTCAGCGACCGTCCGCGCGACGGCGAGCGCGACCGAGGCCCACACGGGCGCCGAACTAGACTGGGCCAGCTATGAACCCCGAGGATCTCTCCGCCGCCCTGCTCGCCGTCGTCCGCCCGCTCGCCGAGGCGCGACGCCCGGGTTCGACCGACGGGCTCACCGCGGCGGACCTTCCGGTCGAGCGTCCGAAGAACCGCGACCACGGCGACTGGGCCTCGAACGCCGCCCTCAAGCTCGCGAAGCTCGTCGGCGCGAACCCGCGCGAGCTCGCAGGCGAGATCGCCGAAGCCCTCGCCCAGGCTGAGGGCATCGAGAGCGTGGATGTCGCGGGCCCGGGTTTCATCAACATCACCCTCGATGCCGCCACGGCAGGTTCCCTCGCCCGCACGATCGTCGAGGCGGGGGCCGCATACGGCACGAACGAGTCGCAGCGCGGCAGCACGATCAACCTCGAGTTCGTCAGCGCCAACCCCACAGGTCCCATGCACATCGGGCATACCCGCTGGGCTGCGCTCGGCGACGCCATGGGGCGCGTGCTCGCGGCCAGTGGTGCGACCATCGTCCGCGAGTTCTACATCAACGACGCGGGTGTGCAGATGGACCGCTTCGGCGGGTCCGTCCTTGCCGCGGCGAAAGGCGAGCCCACCCCCGAGGACGGCTACCCCGGCTCGTACATCCAGGACCTGGCGCAGCGGGTGCTCGCGGAAGAGCCCGGCCTGCTCGACCTGCCCGAGGGTGATCAGCTCGCGGTCGCCCGCGAGCGCGCCTATGCTCTTCAGCTCGGCGATCTGCAGAGCTCGCTCGTCAAGTTCAACGTGCATTTCGACGTGTGGTTCAGCGAGCGGACCCTGCACGCCAAGCCCGCGGATGGTGGGCCCAGCCTCGTGGACGAGGCCGTCGATCGCCTGCGGGCACAGGGTCACGTCTTCGATGCGGACGGTGCGGTGTGGGTGCGCACGACCGATTTCGGCGATGACAAAGACCGAGTCATCCGTAAGTCCGACGGTGAGTACACGTACTTCGCCGCCGACGCCGCGTACTACCTCAACAAGGGTGACCGCGGCTACGCGCACAAGATCTACCTGCTCGGCGCCGACCACCACGGTTACGTGCACCGTCTGAAGGCGCTCGCCGGAGCCGCGGGGGATGACCCCGACACAGCCATCGAGGTGCTCATCGGGCAGCTCGTGTCGATCAACGGCGCGCGACTCAGCAAGCGCGCCGGCAACATCATCGAGCTCGACGATCTGCGCGACTGGATCGGGACGGATGCCTTGCGCTACTCCCTGGCGCGTTACCCGGCCGACTCACCCCTGACGCTCGACCCCGAGATTCTGCGCAAGCGCACCAACGACAACCCGGTCTTCTACGTGCAGTACGCCCACGCGCGCACGCACAACGTCGCCCGCAACGCCCAAGACTCGGGTGTCGATCGCAGCGAGTTCGCCCCCGAACTCCTGACGCACGAGACCGAGTCGGCGCTGCTCGGGGCGCTGCAGGAGTTCCCGCGCATCGTCGGATTCGCGGCCGAGGTGCGGGAGCCGCATCGCGTCGCCCGGTACCTCGAAGAGCTCGCAGGCCTGTACCACCGCTGGTACGACAACTGCCGCGTCATTCCGCTCGGCGATGCGCCGATCGAGCCCGTCCACCGCACCCGTCTCTGGCTGAACGACGCGACCGGACAGGTCTTGCGCAACGGTCTCGACCTGCTCGGCGTCTCGGCGCCCGAACGGATGTAATGATGACCACGCCGCCGCAGGACGCGCCGACCCTCTACTGGGACGATGCGCCCCCGCCCCGGCGCAAGCGCCGGCTGTGGCCCTGGATCGTTTCGCTCGTCGTCGTGATCGTGCTCTTCGGCGGCGCCGCGTTCGCCGGCGAGTGGCTGGCGCGCGACCTGGTCGAGCGCGGCGTGCGCGGGGCACTCGCGAGTGAGCTCGGCGTCCCAGCCGAGCAAGCCGAGGTGCAGGTCGAGGGGCTCGTCATCCCGCAGCTGATCTCGGGTCGATTCGACGAGGTTCGGATCTCTGCACAGGATGTCTCGCTCCAGGGCTTTACAGGAGATGTTGATGTCACGGCGCGCGGTGTGCCACTCGCCGTGGACGGTCCGCTCGATTCGGCCGAGGCGACGGTTTCGCTCGACCAAGAGCAGGTGCGCACGCTGCTCGCGGGCGTCGAGGGGTTCCCCGAGGAGTCGCTCGCGCTCGCGGGGTCCGAGGTCGCGATCTCGATCGACCTCAATCTGTTCGGCGTCGCTATACCGGTCGGCGTGGGTCTCACACCCTCGGCGCAGGCCGGCGCGCTCGCCCTCACCCCAGCATCGCTGTCGGTCGCCGGCGCGAGCGCCGATGCGCAGGGCCTGCGCGACCAGTTCGGCGCGCTTGCCGACGTCGTTCTGCAGACGTGGCAGGTGTGTATCGCGTCGTCGCTGCCCGCCGGGCTCACCCTGACCGACGTCGCCGTGGTCGATGAGCGGGTCGTGGCGGACTTCGACATCGCCAGCGGCATCCTGGTGGATCCCACCCTCCAGGACTCCGGCGTGTGCGGCTGATGATCGTCGCGATCGATGCCGCTCGCCCCATCGCGCCTCGGACGGGTGGGACCCTGCTCATCAACCTGCACTCGCACCTCGAGGGACGGGTGCGGCCCGAGACGGCCGCCCAGGTCGCCCGAGAGCTGGGCCTGCCGGATGCCGACCGCGACTGGGCGCAGGCACTGCAGCTGGAGCGGCCTGCGGATCTCACCGAGTATCTCGTCAAGGTCGTGTCGTCCTTCCCGCTCTTCTCCCGCCTGGATTACCTCGAACGCATCGCCCGTGAGGCCGTGGAGGACGCCGCCGCGGACGGCGAGGACTACCTCGAGCTGCGTTTCGGACCGGCCTCGCACGTCTCCGGCGGAGACCTGGATGCGGTGATCGCGGCCGTCTGCCGGGGGGTGGCGGACGGCGCCGCGGCGACACGGATGCCCGCGGGCGTCGTGGTCGCGG
>NZ_HG779693.1:0-8082 GCF_000582705.2 Microbacterium sp. C448 | reverse complement strand
GACCGAGGCGAATGAGGCGGTGGCACGGGCGGCCGCGCGGGCCGCGGGCCGCGGCGTCGTGGGCTTCGACCTGGCGGGCGACGAGAAGAGGTTTCCCGAGCTGGAACGGTATGTCGACGCGTTCGCGATCGCCGGGAGTGCCGGGCTCGGGCTGACATGTCACGCCGCGGAGGCGGCGCCCGGACGGGCGGCGGTCGAAGCCGTCGAACTGCTCGGCGCGACGCGCATCGGGCACGGCGCACGGATCGCTCGCGAACCCGGGCTCATGGACTGGTTCGTCGAGCGGGGTATCGCCATCGAGGTCTGCCCGACATCGAACCTGTACACGGGGGCGGTGGACTCTCTCGACGACCACCCAGCCGCCCGGTTCGCGCGCGCCGGTGTCCGTGTCGTGCTGGGCGATGACAACCCCCGCCAGACGGGTTCGATGCTTTCGAGAGAGGCAGAGGTGCTCCGCGAGGATCTTGGCTTCGACGATCGGCTCATGCATCGGATGGCCGAGGACAGCGTCGCCGCCGCGTTCGTCGATGAGTCGACCCGGCGGGGGTGGCGGGACCGCCTCGCATCGGCCGACGGCCCGGATGTCGCCCCGTTGCGGGACGTCGTCGCCGACGGCGGTGAAAACGGAGCGGCGCGGGCTGGCGGCTAGACTGCAAGCGTCGCCCTGCGTGAGAACCTCCGCCCGGGCACCCGCTGCTTCCCGCGGCTGATCCCTTGCCGTATCCACCCGATTGGTCTGCTCGTGTCCGTCGCCTCGCCGCTCGCCCCCGGATGGCTCGTGCCGCCCGCCGACGCGAATGCGCTGGCCCCGCATGTGTGGCCCGCCGCCGCGCATCGACGGGACGACGGCCAGCTCGAACTCGGTGGCGTCGCCGTCCGCGACCTCGCGGCGCAGTACGGCACCCCGGTGCTCGTACTCGACGAGGACGAGGTGCGCGCTCGCGCTCGCCGCACGCGTGAGGCTTTCGAGGATGCGGCGGCGCGCCATGGCACGACGGCACGCGTGTACTACGCCGGCAAGGCGTTCCTGTCGAGCGAGGTCGCACGCTGGGTCATGGAAGAGGGTCTGAGGGTCGACGTCTGCACGCGCGGTGAGCTTGAGGTCGCCCTCGCCGCCGGTGTGCCTGCTGCCCAGCTCGGGTTCCACGGCAACAACAAGTCGGTCGGCGAACTCGAGCGTGCGGTCGAGGTCGGCATCGGATCGATCGTGATCGACAGCGTGTGGGAGCTCGACCGCCTCGCCGCCATCGTTGAGCGCATCGGCAATGAGAGCGCCCCTCAAGACGTTCTCTTGCGCGTGAACACGGGCGTACACGCCGAGACCCACCACTTCCTCGCGACCTCGCACGAAGACCAGAAGTTCGGCTTCGGCCTCGAACTCGCCCCCGAGCTCGTCGCCCGGGTGCGCGCGACGCCCGGACTGAACCTCGTCGGGCTGCACTGCCACATCGGTTCGCAGATCTTCGGCACCGACGGCTTCCGGGCCTCCGCGGCCCGCCTGCTCGGCGTGCTTGCCGACCTCCCGGGCGGGCCGCTCCCGGTCCTCAACCTCGGCGGGGGATTCGGCATCGCGTATACCTCGGCCGACGAGCCGACCCCGATCGGCGAGCTCTCCGAGGGCATCGTGTCGGTCGTCGCGAGCGAGGCCCACAAGCTCGGCGTCCCGATCCCGGCCCTCGCGTTCGAGCCGGGCCGGAGCGTCGTGGGTACCGCGGGCGTCACGCTGTACGAGGTCGGGACGACGAAGGATGTCTCGGTCGAGACATCCGACACCGCCGGCTCCACGGCATCGGCCACGCGTCGCTACGTGAGCGTGGACGGGGGCATGAGCGACAACCCGCGCCCCGCGCTCTACGATGCGCAGTTCTCGGCCCGCATCGCCGACCGCACCAGCACGGCAGAGCCCGCCCTCGTGCGCGTCGTCGGCAAGCACTGCGAATCGGGCGACATCGTCGTCGACGCCGAATACCTGCCCGCGGATGTCGCACCCGGCGACCTGCTCGCCGTGCCGGCGACCGGGGCCTACTGCTACGCGCTCGCGAGCAACTACAACCATGTTCCGAGACCGCCGATCGTGGCCGTCCGGAACGGAGCGTCGCGCGTGATCGTGCGCGGCGAGACGATCGACGACCTACTCTCCCGCGACGCCGGGCTTGCGGGTCGGAGGGGAGACCGATGACCGACTACCGCACCCTGCGCGTTGCGCTGCTCGGCGCCGGAGCCGTGGGCTCGCAGGTCGCCGGGTTGCTGCTGCGCCACGGCGATGAACTGGCCGACCGGGCCGGTGCGCGCCTCGAGCTGGCCGGCATCGCCGTGCGCGATGTCGACGCCCCGCGCGACGTGGACCTGCCGCGCGAGCTCTTCACAACGGATGCCGAGTCGCTGATCGTCGGCTCGGACATCGTCATCGAGCTGATGGGTGGGCTCGAGCCCGCCCGCACGTCGATCCTGCACGCCCTCTCGTCCGGTGCGGACGTCGTCACGGCCAACAAGGCGCTGCTCGCAACCCACGGCGCCGAGATCTACGATGCGGCGGACCAGGTCGGAGCATCCGTCTATTACGAGGCCGCCGCCGCGGGCGCGATCCCCATCATTCGCCCGCTCCGCGACTCCCTCGCGGGTGACCGCGTGCGCCGCATCATGGGCATCGTGAACGGCACCACGAACTACATCCTCGATCGCATGGACACCGAGGGCGCAGACTTCGCCGAGGTTCTCGCCGACGCGCAGCGCCTGGGTTATGCCGAGGCCGATCCGACGGCTGACGTCGAGGGGTACGACGCCGCGCAGAAGGCCGCGATCCTCGCGAGCCTCGCGTTCCACACCAGCGTTCCGCTCGACACCGTGCACCGCGAGGGCATCACCTCGGTCGATGCCGCGCTGATCGAATCCGCGCGGCACGCCGGATACGTCGTCAAACTCCTCGCCGTATGCGAACGGATCGAGGATGCCTCGGGCGCCGGACCCGCTGAGGCGATCTCGGTGCGTGTCTACCCGGCACTCGTGCCCCGCACGCACCCGCTCGCGAGCGTCCACGGCGCCAACAACGCGGTGTTCGTCGAGGCGGAAGCCGCAGGAAGCCTCATGTTCTACGGCGCGGGCGCCGGGGGAGTGCAGACAGCATCCGCCGTTCTCGGCGATGTCGTCTCGGCAGCGCGCCACCACATCGCCGGCGGCGTCGGGGTGGGGGAGTCCACCCGCGCCAACCTGCCCATCCTGCCGATCGGCCGCGTCACGACGCGGTACCAGATCACGCTCGAGGTCAGCGACGAGACGGGCGTGCTCGCCACCGTCGCCGGGATCCTCAGCGAGGGACGGGTCTCCATCGCGACCGTCGAGCAGACGGTCGTCGCGGACCCGGATGGTGGCCCCGGCATCGCACGCATCGTGATCGGCACACACAAGGCACTCGAGCAGGACCTCAGCGACACCGTCGCCCGACTCGCCGCCAGCGGCGTCGTCGAGCGCGTGGTTTCGGTTCTGCGGGTAGAAGGAGACTGATATGGCACACCTCTGGCGCGGAGTCCTCCGCGAATACGCCGATCGTCTGGGCGTCACTGACGCGTCGACCGTCGTCACCCTGGGTGAAGGCGGCACGCCGCTGCTGCCCGCTCCGGCACTCTCGCGCATGACGGGCACGGATGTCTGGGTCAAGTTCGAGGGCATGAACCCGACGGGATCCTTCAAGGACCGCGGCATGACCGTCGCGCTCTCTCGAGCCGTCGAGCACGGGGCGAAGGCCGTCATCTGCGCGTCGACAGGTAACACCTCGGCCTCGGCTGCGGCCTACGCCGCGCACGCCGGCATCACCGCGGCCGTGCTGGTGCCCGAGGGCAAGATCGCCATGGGCAAGCTCAGCCAGGCCGTCGCGCACAACGGCAAGCTCATCCAGATCCGCGGAAACTTCGACGACTGCCTCGAGATCGCGCGCGAGCTCGCCGACAACTATCCCGTGCACCTGGTCAACTCGGTCAACCCCGACCGCATCGAGGGTCAGAAGACGGCCGCCTACGAGGTCGTCGAGCAGCTCGGCGACGCTCCGGACTTCCACCTCATCCCGGTCGGCAACGCCGGCAACTACACGGCCTACTCGCGCGGCTATCGCGAAGAGGTCGACCGCGGTGTCGCGACGCGCCTGCCCCGCATGTTCGGGTTCCAGGCCGCGGGCAGCGCCCCGCTCGTGCGCGGTGAGGTCGTCCGCCACCCCGAGACCATCGCGAGCGCGATCCGCATCGGCAACCCCGCCTCGTGGGAGCTGGCACTCGAGGCGCGCGAGGCGAGCGACGGATGGTTCGGCGCGATCGACGACGACCGCATCCTCGCAGCCCAGAAGTTGCTCTCGGGCGAGGTCGGCATCTTCGTCGAGCCCGCCTCGGCGATCAGCGTCGCGGGTCTGCTCGACCGGGTCGAGGCCGGTGTGATCCCGAAGGGCGCGCGCGTCGTGCTCACGGTCACCGGTCACGGACTCAAGGACCCCCAGTGGGCGCTTCGTCGCGCTGACGGCTCGCAGGTGGAGCCGATCGTGGTCGATGCCGAGACATCCGAAGTCGCTTCCGTGCTCGACCTCGTCGCCGAGCCCGTCGCGTGAGTGGGGCAACCGCGTGAACACAGCCCTTCGGGCTACCGATGCAGCCCCGCGGACCTTCGTGGTGCGTGTTCCCGCGACGAGCGCGAACCTCGGCCCCGGATTCGACACACTCGGGCTGGCGCTGAGCGTCTACGACGAGATCGTGGTGACCGTACTTCCTGAGAACGTGCTGCCCGAGCCCGGCCTCGAGGTCCTCGTCGAGGGCGAGGGCGCGGAAGACGTCGCGCGGGATGCCTCAAATCTGGTGGTCCGCTCGATCCAGTACGCGTTCGACGCGTTCGGGCAGCAGATGCCGGGCCTGCGGCTCGAAGCACACAACACGATCCCGCACGGTCGCGGTATGGGGTCGTCCGGTGCCGCCGTCGTCTCCGGACTCGTCATCGCCCGTTCGCTTCTGGAGGGACGGGTCGACGTTTCTGACGACGACCTGCTCCGGCTCGCCACCGAGCTCGAGGGCCACCCCGACAACGTCGCGCCCGCGCTTTTCGGCGGCCTGACGATCGCGTGGATCGCGCCGGATGGACCGCAGCACAAAAAGCTGCTGGTGCACCGCGGTGTCGCACCCCTGGTGTTCGTCCCGGGCTTCACGATGTCCACGTCCCTTGCTCGCAGCCTGCAGCCGCTGAACGTACCGCGCGAGGATGCGGTCTTCAACGTCTCGCGGTCGGCCCTGCTCATCGCCGCGCTGACCCAGAGCCCCGAGCTGCTGCTCGCCGCGACCGAGGATCGTCTGCACCAGGACTACCGCGCCGAAGCCATGCCCGAGACGCTGCGGATCGTGCGGGCCCTGCGTCTCGCCGGATTCGCCGCGGTCGTCTCGGGGGCGGGTCCGAGCGTCCTCGTCCTTGCGGACGGACCGGGGCGACGCCTCGAGGCGGCCGACGTCGTGGCGCGCGTGGCCGACACCGCGTGGGAGGCCCTCATGCTGGCCGTCGACTTCAAAGGTGCTACAGTGAGGGAACACACGGAGGGTGCCACACAGCCGTTTTCGGCCGCGTGAATCTGGCCTCCGATCGCAATCTGCGAAGCACTGCATGCCCCCCGAATCTTTCTCCATTCTTTCGGCGTGGGCGGGTGTCCGCCGCGGCGACATCGCATGCAGTCGTGTTCATTCACACGTGCAAGGGAGTACTCGTGGAGTCAATCTCCGAGATCCAGACCGGCGCCACCCCCATTCAGGGTGAGCAGACCGGTGACACCGCGCCCGAGGGCGCACAGACCACTGAGGCAGCGCCTCAGGACGCCGCGACCCAGGACGCCGCGCCCCAGGACGCAGCTCCTCAGGACGCAGCGCCTCAGGATGGCGCGCCCGCCGAGGCGGCGCCCGAGCAGGGTTCGGCCGAAGCCGACGCATCCGCTCCGGACGAGGCGCCCACCTCGAAGCGTTCGCGCGCTGCGAAGCCGGCGCGCGTCTCGAACCGTCGGCGCGTGCGCGAACTCGCGGCCGATTTCGGTGTGGACGCCAAGCGCGTCATCGCCGTGGCCGCAGAGCTCGGCCACACGCTGAAGACCTCGCAGTCGGCACTGGACGCCGACGTCGAGGCGCAGGTTTCTGCGGCCCTCACGGCCGCCGCGCTGTCGACGACGGATGCCTCGGCCCCCGTTGCCGACGCGCCCGAGGCCACCGCAACCCCGTCGACCGACGAGGCTCCGGCGGTCGCGCCGTCGGCCGATTCCGCAGCCGCGGGATCGGATGCCGAGGGTGCCGAGGCATCCGCGTCGTCCACCGAGAGCGCCCAGAACGACACCGCTCAGAACGACGGCGGCCAGAACGACGGTGGCCAGACCGATGGCGGCCAGAACGATGCCGACGGTGGCGAGCAGACGGGCAGCCGTCGGAGCCGTAACCGCAACCGCAATCGCAGCCGCGGTGGCCGTGACGCACAGGATGGCCAGGACGGCACCGCCGCTTCGGGCGACCAGGGTGGCCAGCAGAACCAGGGCAACCCGAACCAGAACCAGGGCCGTCAGGCCAAGGGCGACCAGAACCAGGGCGGTCAGAACAGCGCCCAGGGCAACCAGAACCAGGGCGGCCAGAATGCCCAGGGCAACCAGAACCAGCGCGGCCAGAATGCCCAGGGCAACCAGAACCAGGGCAACCAGAACCAGCGTGGTCAGAACGCGCAGGCCCAGAACAACGGCCCCGTGGACGACGACGACAACGGCCAGGGCGGTCGTGGCCGCGGCCGCGGTCGCACCAAGCGTTCACCCGGCACGCCCATGGACGAGTTCGAGACCGAGATCGGCGACGATGACGTTCTCATCCCGATCGCCGGCATCCTCGACGTCCTCGACAACTACGCGTTCGTGCGCACGTCCGGCTACCTGCCCGGCCCGAGCGACGTCTACGTCTCGCTCGGCCAGGTCAAGAAGTACAACCTGCGCAAGGGTGACGCGGTCGTCGGTGCGATCAAGCAGCCCCGCGAGGGCGAGCACCAGGGGCGTCAGAAGTACAACGCCCTCGTCAAGGTCGACGCGATCAACGGCCTGTCGGTCGAAGACGCCGCGACCCGTGTCGAATTCGGCAAGCTCACGCCGCTCTACCCGCAGGACCGCCTGCGTCTCGAGACGGCACCCGAGAAGCTGACGCAGCGGATCATCGATCTCGTCGCGCCCATCGGCAAGGGTCAGCGCGGTCTCATCGTCGCGCCCCCCAAGGCGGGCAAGACGATCGTGCTGCAGCAGATCGCCAACGCGATCGCGACGAACAACCCCGAGGTTCACCTCATGGTCGTTCTCGTCGACGAGCGTCCGGAAGAGGTCACCGACATGCAGCGGACGGTTCGCGGCGAGGTCATCGCCTCGACGTTCGACCGCCCCGCCGAAGACCACACGACGGTTGCCGAACTCGCCATCGAGCGCGCCAAACGTCTCGTCGAGCTCGGTCACGACGTCGTCGTGCTGCTCGACTCGATCACGCGTCTCGGCCGTGCCTACAACATCTCGGCGCCGACCTCGGGTCGCGTGCTGAGCGGTGGCGTGGATGCTTCGGCTCTGTATCCGCCCAAGCGCTTCTTCGGCGCCGCGCGCAACATCGAGAACGGCGGATCGCTCACGATCCTCGCGACCGCGCTCGTCGAGACCGGGTCCAAGATGGACGAGGTCATCTTCGAAGAGTTCAAGGGAACGGGCAACAGCGAACTGCGCCTGAGCCGTCAGCTCGCCGACAAGCGCATCTTCCCGGCGGTCGATGTGAACGCATCCTCCACGCGTCGTGAAGAGATGCTGCTCTCGGCCGACGAGGTCAAGATCACGTGGAAGCTGCGTCGTGCGCTCGCGGGTCTCGACCCGCAGCAGGCCCTCGAGGTCGTGCTCGGCAAGCTGAAAGAGACGCAGTCGAACGTCGAGTTCCTCGTGCAGATGCAGAAGTCGATCCCGGCACCCACGCAGGGCGCGCACGGCAGCAGCCACGGGCACGACAACAACATCCGCTGATCGGGTCCGCCGTGGCCGACCCCGGGATTTTCGACTCCGTTCGCGGACTGATCGACGAG
>NZ_HG779692.1:0-7973 GCF_000582705.2 Microbacterium sp. C448 | reverse complement strand
GTGCAGGAGGAACTCTCCGACCCCGCCGTGCACGCCGATGCTGGCCGTGCGAAACGCGTCAACCGACGCTACGCCGAGCTGAGCCGGATCGTGGCCGCGTACGACGCGTGGACCGCGGCGACCGATGATCTCGCGGCCGCGCGTGAACTCGCGCGCGAGGATTCAGCCTTCGCCGAAGAGGTGCCCGGGCTCGAGGAGCGCGTCGAGGCGACGCAGGAACGCTTGCGGCGGTTGCTGATTCCGCGCGACCCCGACGACGCACGCGACGTGATCATGGAGATCAAGGGCGGTGAGGGCGGCGCGGAGAGCGCGCTCTTCGCGGCGGATCTGCTGCGGATGTACATCCAGTACGCCGCTTCGAAGGGCTGGAAGACCGAGCTGCTCGAGCGCACCGAGTCCGACCTCGGCGGGTACAAGGACGTCCAGGTCGCGATCAAGGGATCGTCGGCCGACCCCGCCCAGGGCGTCTGGGCACACCTGAAATACGAGGGTGGTGTGCACCGCGTGCAGCGCGTGCCGGCGACCGAGTCCCAGGGTCGCATCCACACGTCGACGACCGGCGTGCTGGTGTTCCCCGAGGTGGATGAGCCCGACGAGGTCGAGATCAACCAGAACGACCTCAAGATCGACGTGTTCCGCTCGTCTGGTCCCGGCGGTCAGTCCGTCAACACAACCGACTCCGCGGTCCGCATCACGCACCTGCCTACGGGCATCGTGGTGTCGATGCAGAACGAGAAGTCGCAGCTGCAGAACCGCGAGGCCGGCATGCGCGTTCTTCGCGCCCGGATCCTCGCGCGGCAGCAGGAAGAGATCGCGGCCGCGGCATCCGATGCCCGCAAGTCGCAGATCCGCGGGATGGATCGCTCCGAGCGCATCCGTACCTACAACTTTCCCGAGAACCGCATCGCGGATCACCGGACGGGCTACAAGGCCTACAACCTCGACCAGGTCATGGACGGCGCCCTCGGCCCCGTCATCGACTCCTGCATCGCGGCGGACGAGGAAGAGCGCCTGGCCTCTCTCGGCACCTGACGCTAGCCCCTTCCCACCTCGCTCCGCTGTCGCAAATCGACCGTGATGCGCCGCGTGAAGGTCGATGTTCGACAGCGGAGCGGCGTCTTGCGTCCTCCACCGGGGCCCTTGGGTCCCGGGACTCCACCGTCGCGGTGTTGACGGCGCTGCGGATGCTGCCCGGGCGACAGAGTGACTCGATGCCCCGCATCCCGCTCCCCGACGACCTGCCGCTTGCTTTCCGCACCGCCGACGCTCGTGCAAACGGAATCGGAGAAGGCAGGCTGCGCGGGTCCGACCTCCGGCGCCCGTTCCACGGTGTGCGCTCGCGCCGGGAACTCAGACTCCCGGACGTCGTAACCGAAGGCGAGCTCCATCGGGCGCGAATTGTCCGCGCGATGTCCGAATATGCGGAGCGGATGACGTCCGATGAGTTCTTCAGCCACGGCAGCGCTGCGATCCTGTGGGGCGCGGCGGTGCCATTCGGGGCCACCGAGGAACTGCACGTCGGCGTTCTGCACCCTCACCGGCTGCCTCGAGCCAGGGGTGTACGCGGTCATCAGGCGCGGAGCACCCAGACACGCGTCGTCGTGCACCCCGATACGGGGCTGCGCGTCGCAAGCCCTGCCACAACCTGGGCGATGCTTGGTGCTGTGTTGCGGCATCCGTACGACCTCGTCGCCGCGGGTGACTCCTTCATCCGTGTGCAGCGGATGCCGGGGCCTTGGGTACGCGAGATGCCACCGCCCCTGGCGAGCCGACATCAACTCGAGCAGGCTGTGCGAGCCGGGCGTCGGGTGGGCGGACCGGCGTTACGCGCGGCCCTTCCTCTCCTCAGAACAGGTGCTGCGTCTCGGCCCGAGTCATGGACACGTCTCACGATCTGCGACGCGGGGTTACCAGAGCCGGTCCTCGACTACGACGCCTATGACAAGAACGGATTGTTTATCGGATGCGTCGACCTGGCCTATCCCGAATTGAAGATCGCGATCGAGTATGAGGGGGATCACCACCGCACCGACGTGGCGACGTGGAACCGGGACCTCGCCAAGCACGATGCCCTCCAGGCCGCGGGCTGGCGTGTGATCCGCGTGAGCCGAACCATGCTGTTCGCGCAGCCGACCGAACTCATCACCCGCGTATGCGCGGCGCTGGCCCAGCGTTCCTAAGGTGCTCCGCTGTCGTATATCGACCTCGGGCGGCCCGGTAAACGTCGATATGCGACAGCGGAGCACCGGACGGCAGCGGATGGCGGTGGCCCGGGCGCGATATGGTCACCACGTGATCGCTTTCGTCATCCGCAGCCTCATCTTCGTTCTGTCCGCAGCTCTCGGGCTGCTCGTCGCCGACTGGCTGCTGCCGGGTTTTCAGATCCAGTGGAACGAGTGGTGGGGATTCGTGATCTGCGTGCTGATCTTCGCGGTGCTGCAGAGCGTGCTCGCGCCCTGGATCGCCAAGATGGCCCGCCGCTATGCGCCCGCGCTGCTCGGCGGCATCGGTATCGTTTCGACGTTCGTGGCGCTGCTCGTCGTCGTGCTGTTGCCGATCGGAGGCCTGCGCATCACGGATGCTGTCGCGTGGGTTCTAGGCCCCGTCATCGTGTGGCTGATCACGGCCCTTGCGACCATGTTCCTGCCCATGATCTTCCTCAAGAAGAAGATCGTAGAGGCCCGCGAGTCCCGCCCCTGAGGTCGCTCTTCGGGATCTAGCTGCCGGCGGTCGCCCGCACGCGCTGCAGCAGGCTCGGCGCCGTGCGGTCGAAGACCCGACCGCCGATCCCCACGCCGAGGACGAAGAACACAACGCCGAGCACCACGCCGACGGCCAGGGCGAGCCAGCTGAAGAGCACATCACCCGTCACGGCGGCCATGATCGCCAGGATGATCTCGGGCGATGCGAGCACCGCGGCGAGAATCCAGACGGCCAGGAAGCCGAGGAAGATCGAGAACGTCGCTCCGGGCACGCGCTTGAAGGGATTGTCGCCCGCCGCGGGCACGGGCACGAGCAGGTAGGCCGAACTCACCGCACACACGCCGTATGCCGTCAGCAGCATGCCGATCGCCGAACCGATGATCGCGGGCGCCAAATGCCAATCGCCGGTGATCGCGAGTGTGACCACAGCGGTGAGGATCACCAGCGGAAGCCCGACGGTCGCGGCCGCGAGCATCCGGCCGAGACGGTCCTGACGACCGCGAACACCCGTCGCGACGATCGTGCCGAAGGCGCTGCCGTCGTAGGACACATCCGCATACGGCACGATCCCGAGGACGAAGGCGACGAAGGTGGCGCTGAATGCGATGAAGGTGTTCGTCGCATCGCCTCGAGCCCAGAACATCACGAGCACGGGCACGAGCGGAACGGTGATGAGCTGACGGAGGTAGCGCGGATCGTGGATCCAGTAGGTCAGCGAGCGTGCCCAGCTCGCGCCGGTGCCGCCGGTGGGCAAGCGGCCGAACCATCCGATCTTTCCGGCGGCGACCTTGCGGCCGCCCCGAGCGGGGGGCGCGATGAGGGACGCCGAGAGGGTCCGGTGCCAGATGAACCACAACAGCGCGACGGTCGCGAGCGCGATGAGCAGCTTAGCGCCGGCGACGAGAGGCGCCCCGGATGCGAGATCGCCCGGTGCCGACCACGCGGCCGCGAGAGGTGTCCAGGACACGGTCTCGAGCACACCCGTCAGGGCGGTCACGTCGTTGGAGGGGCCGCTCGCTGCCCGCACAAGCGACGTGATTCCGGCGATGATCGGACCCGCGAGGATGAGCACGATGAACGCCAGCATCCACACGATTTCGCGGATTCGCCGGCCACCCGTCAATCCGGCCGCGATCGAGGCGAAGGTCCGTGAGACGACAACGCAGATCAGGATGCCGAGCGGCACGCAGACGACCGCCGCCGCAAGCGCAATCGGCCACCGCCACCAGGCGACGAGACTCGCAAGACCGCCCAGAATCGTTGCTAGACCGGGAATTCCGGTCGCACCGGCAGCGGTCAGCGCGACCATCATCCGGGTTGTCGTCAGGGGGAACGTCGCGAGACGCGACGGGTCGAGCGTCGTGTCGATACCGGCCGCGAAGACCGGTGCGAGGACCCAGCCGAGCGTCAGGAGGCTCCCGCCCGCGATGAGGACGAGCCGCGTCACCTCCAGGCCGAGGGTGCCGACGAAGAACAGACCGAGCGCGATGAGCGCGACGGCGCCGACGGCCCACAGGGCGCCGAAGATGAATCCGACGAGCTGCCATGGCTGTCGGGAGAGCGTATTGCCGAGGACGCGGAACCGGATCCTCAGGAGAGTCGCAACCACTCGGGCCCCTCCGTGTGGTGACGGCCGCCGACGAGCTCGACGAATCGGTCCTGCAGTGTCGCGTCGCCGCGCACCTCGGCGACCGTACCTGCAGCGAGCACGCGACCTGCCGCGATGACGGCGACGTGGTCGCACATGCGCTGCACGAGGTCCATCGAGTGGCTCGACACGATCACCGTTCCGCCGCCCCTCGTGTAGTCGCGCAAGATGTCCTCGATGTTCGCGGCCGAGACGGGGTCGACCGACTCGAACGGTTCGTCGAGGACGAGGATGCGGGGGGCGTGCACGAGAGCGCAGGCCAGGGCGATCTTCTTCGTCATACCCGCCGAGTAGTCGACGACAGGGGTGCCGGCGGCCGCCGTGAGGTCCATGATGCGGAGGAGGTCGGCGGTGCGCGCCGCGACATCCGCATGGCTCAGCCCGAACATCATGCCCGTGTATGTCACGAGTTGTTCGCCGGTCAGGCGGTCGAACAGGCGCACGCCGTCGGCGAGGTTGCCGATCATGGCCTTCGCGCGGACGGGCTCGGCCCAGACATCGACTCCGTGGATGAACGCACGACCCGCATCCGGCCGCAGCAGACCCGTGGCCATCGAGAGCGTCGTGGTCTTACCGGCGCCGTTGGGGCCCACGAGTCCGTAGAACGAACCCTCCGGGACGGCAAGGTCGAGCTGGTCGACCGCGAGCTTCTCTCCGAAGCGCTTGACGAGACCGTTCAGTTGCATGGCGAGAGCGGGCGAGGCGGATGGTGGCGGCGGGGCCGCGGCAGGAGTCGGCGAGGTCACCGTTTCACGCTATCGGGCCCGGCGCGGTGACTGGTATATCGCCGCACCGGTGTGTCGCGCCGCCCGCCGGCCCGGCGATCGCACGGATGCGCCGCGCGGGGCAACCGTTCGCGGCGCTCGTGCTTCGCCGCGTCAGATCGAGTATTCGGGGGCCGTCAGAAGCGCCCGCGTATCCTCGCCCGGACGGCGCGCACGCGCCTTCGCCGGGATGCCGACGAGCACCGAGTTCGCCGGCGCATCTCGGGTCACGACGGCGTTCGCTCCGACCGCCGAGTCGTCGCCGATGACGACGGGTCCGAGGATCTTCGCGCCCGCCCCGACGACCACGCGGTCGCCGAGCGTGGGGTGGCGCTTGCCGCCCTCGCGCTGACGGCCGCCGAGCGTGACGCCGTGGTACAACATGACGTCGTCGCCTGCTTCGACGGTTTCACCGATCACAACACCCATGCCGTGGTCGATGAAGAAGCGGCGCCCGAGCTGCGCGCCGGGGTGGATCTCGATGCCGGTCAGCCAGCGTGTCACCTGCGACAGCGCGCGCGCCAGGAACTTCGCGCCGCGCACCCACAGACGGTGATGGATGCGATAGGCCCAAACGGCATGCAGACCCGGGTAGAGCAGTCCGATCTCGAGGTCCCCGCGCGCGGCGGGATCCCGCAGACGAGCGGCTGCGACATCCTCTCGTATCGTCAGCCAGACGGAACGCAGGACCACGTCACTCCTCGCGCAGGTGCTCGTACAGAGCGGTGGAGAGGTAGCGCTCGCCCGCCGAGGGGACGATCACGACGATGTTCTTGCCCGCGGCCTCGGGGCGCCCCGCGATCTGCAGGGCTGCCCAGATGGCCGCGCCGCTGGACATGCCGACCAGGATGCCCTCGTCGGTCGCCACCTTGCGCGCGACCTCGAGGGTGTCTTCGAACGAGACGTCGATGACCTCGTCGATGACGTCGCGGTCGAGGATCTCGGGCACGAAGTTCGGGCCGATGCCCTGGATCTTGTGGGGGCCGGGGTGGCCCTTCGTCAGGATGGGGGAGTCGGCGGGCTCGACGGCCACGATCTGCACGCCCGGGACGCGCTCCTTCAGCACCTGACCGACGCCCGTGATGGTGCCGCCCGTGCCGATGCCGGCCACGAAGTATCCGATGTCGCCATCCGTGTCGTGCAGGATCTCCTCCGCGGTCGTCTTGCGGTGGATGGCGGGGTTGGCCTCGTTCTCGAACTGGCGGGCCCAGATCGCGCCCGGGGTGTCGGCGACGATCTGCTTGGCGATGTTGACGGCTTCCGACATCCCCTTCGTGGGGTCGGTGAGCACGAGCTCGGCGCCGAACGCCTTCAGCAGCAGGCGCCGCTCTTTGGACATCGAGGCGGGCATCGTCAGAATGACCTTGTATCCGCGGGCGGCGCCCACCATGGCGAGGGCGATGCCCGTGTTGCCGCTGGTGGACTCCACGATGGTTCCGCCGGGCTTCAGTTCGCCGGATGCCTCGGCCGCGTCGACGATCGCGATGCCCAGGCGGTCCTTGACACTCGAGACCGGGTTGTAGAACTCCAGCTTCGCGAGCACGACGCCGCCGAGTCCTTCGGTGACTCGGTTCAACCGGACGAGGGGGGTGTTTCCGAATGCGGACGTGATGTCTGAGTGGATGCCGGCCATGGGCGTGCCTTTCGGGATGTCACGGGATGTCGCGGAATGGATCGAAGCTCCGGCGTCGTCATCGACGCACTCCACGAGCCTAGGCGAGGCCCATCCAGCTCGGCTCGATTGTGACGAATCCGCGGATCCGCGGCCCGGGAGGACGGCCCCCGGTAATGTGGGGGCGCTCATGGCTTCCTCCGAACACCCCGCTTCTCCGCGCGCGCTCGCGACCGTCCTGCAGGAGGCCGCGCAACGGCTCGCCGCGGCGGGCATTGCCGATCCCGGCGTCGACGTGGAGCTGCTCGCCGCACACGTGCTCGGCACGAGTCGCGGGGGAGTGCAGGCTGCGAGCATCCGGGGTGATGCGATCCAGAGTGAGGATGCCTTGGCATTCGAGGCATTCGTCGAGCGCCGCGCCGCGCGGGTTCCCCTCCAGCACCTCACCGGGCTCGCCCCGTTCCGCCGACTGGTGTTGCAGGTCGGTCCCGGGGTTTTCGTGCCCCGGCCCGAGACGGAGATCGTCGCGCAGTTCGCGATCGATTCCCTGGGGGCCGCGGCAACGCCCTCGCCGGTCGCCGTCGACCTCGGCACGGGGAGCGGTGCGCTGGCCTTGGCGCTTGCGACAGAGGTGCCGCACGCGACGGTCTACGGTGTCGAGAAGTCGCCGGACGCCTTCATCTGGGCGAAGGGCAACGCGGAGTTCGTCGGAGCGACCAACGCGCGCATCATCCGCGGTGACCTCGATACGGCTCTGCCCGAGCTCGATGGCACGGTCGATGTCGTCGTCTCGAACCCCCCGTACGTGCCGGACGATGCGATCCCGCGCGACCCTGAGGTCCGCTTCCACGACCCCGAGACCGCGCTCTATGGTGGGCCCGACGGCCTCGACGTGGTGCGCCGCGTGAGCCGAGCCGCCCTGCGCCTCGCGCATCCGGGCGGCACGGTCGTGATCGAGCACGGCGAGTGGCAGGGGGCGGCGGGGGGCGACATCCTGACGGCGGACGGATGGCGCGCGGCAGCGACGCATCCGGATCTGACGATGCGCGACCGCGCGACGACCGCGCTGCGCCCCTGACCCTCGCGCGGAGAAGGGGAACTCCCGTGCCCGCCGTAGACTTGGCGGGACATGTCCGACATCTTCGACTGCCGCGACGAGGCGCAGCTCCTCGCGGGCCTGCGGCACGCACGACGTTCGATCGCGCTTGGCGAACTCGTGGTGCTGCCGACCGACACGGTCTACGGC